>JAFGOQ010000136.1 GCA_016926405.1 Bacteroidales bacterium | reverse complement strand
TAGGTATTTCACATTATAATTAATAATTTCGCGCACCTAAACTAAGCATTAATAATTTTTACATTTTAGTATTTATAACGGTGATTTCTGTTGTGTTGCTAATATGATTTAAGTTTTATTTTCTATGAAAAAGAATATACTTATACTCTTATTCTTGGCTATTGTTTTAAATGGTTTTTCTCAGAAAAAATCAGTTGTTAGCCATGCTATTGAATCAATAAAAAAGGGTCAACTCTCGTCAAAGTCAATCAATAAAGTTATTAATAATATATCTAGCAGTGGATTAGAGAATATTGTGCAATTTGCAAACGATTCACTTATTGAAAACAAAACTTCTGCTTATATTTTAATTAGCTTGGTTGCTCGAACAACAACTGATTTGAACCTTAAAGAGAAATGTATTGATGTTTTTATAGATGGGTTAAGCAACAACGAGACTGTTATAGCTGCGCGTTGTGCCGATATTATAACCGAATATTCGAAAGATATTTTAACGCAATCTCAAATAAAGTCAATTTATAATGTTGCTGTTGCGTTACGTGTTAAAAAGCCCGAGATAATAAAATACATAGGTTATATTGGAGGTGAAGAATCTGTTAGGGCTTTAAACAATATTGTTAAAACAGATTCTCTTATTACTAATATTGAAAAGTGGAATTTGAAACTGGCTTTGGCCAAATGTGGCGAAACAACCGAACTAGATTACTGTCTTAATAAAGTGAAAAGCATTCCTGTTAACGACGATGTTGTTTACGAATTACTTCCCGATTTAGTATATACAGGTCAGCGAAAAGCAATAGATTATCTTGTTGATATACTGCTAAGCAACGAAAAGAACTGCAATAGTGCCAATGTTGAAATAGACCAAAAGATACTCTGTGGATATAGAGTTATGGAATTTTTGGCATGCGTAATAGTTGATTTTCCTATAAATTTCGACGACTCGGGGGAGCTTGCAACCGACGATTATGTTGCTTCTCTAAAGCAGTGCAGAGAATGGATTAACCAGAACAGAAATTCTTATATAATTAAGGCAGACTCATATTCTCCTGCTGAATGCTATTAAAATATCACACAACATTAAATGCGTAAACAAATTTATTTAGCGATAATCCTTTTGGGATTATTCTGTAAAGTTAATGGACAGGAATTATCAGGATTTAAAGATAAAAAGCCACTTGCTTTTACAGGAGCATTTGGTATGAATCATGTTTTTTCTGCATCGTCAGATCCGCTTAATGGGAGACTCCCTTATAGTTATGTTTTAACAGGCAGTCTTGCTACATCTATTTTCGATATTAGTTTTCCTTTTAGTTTTACTTATAGCAATCAGCAGTTTAATTATTCTCAACCATTTCATTTTAACCAGTTTGGTGTTCAACCAACATACAAATGGATAAAGACATATTTAGGTTACAATAGCATGAGTTTTGGTAAGTATACTATGAGCGGACATCAGTTTTTAGGCGTTGGTGTTGAGTTAGCTCCTACCAAGTCGATATTCAGATTAAGTGCTGTTTACGGACGCTTTATTAAAGCAGTTGAAGAAGATACTCTTACTTCGGGTAATACACCAGCTTATCGTCGAATAGGATATGGATTAAAAGCAGGTGTTCAGCAAAGTGGAAACGAAGTGTTTGTTACCTTTTTTAAGGGAAAAGACGATATAGAATCATTAGATGAGCCAATTATTAAATCGGAAATAAAACCGCAAGAAAATTTAGTAGTAGGATTAAATGGTCAGGCAAATATTACTAAAGATATTAGAGTACATGCCGATATGGCTTACAGTATTATTGCCCGAAATCAATTTTTACCCGAACAAGATAAGAGTGGATTAATAGGGTTCTTTGATTTTTGGATTACTAACAGAGAGGCAATGGAAGGTTATTTAGCAGGTAATATTGGAGCTAATTATAATATTCCAGGAGGTACTATTGGTGTGCAATACGAAAGAGTAGACCCCGGATACTCTACAATGGGTGCTTACTATTTTACAAACGATTTAGAAAATATAGCTCTTAACCTTAATAAACAACTTTTTAAAGGTAAGCTTAATGTAAGTGGTAATATTGGTTACGAGCGAAATAATCTTAACGATAAAAGCGAATCGTCGTCCAACAGATTAGTTACTAGTGCTAATGTTGTAGTTCTGCCAACCGATGGGGTAAATGTTGGATTGACATTTTCAAACTTTAAATCATATACTCATATTAATAGTGTATTCGATAAAATTAATGCTACCACTCCGTATGCTAATTACGATACATTAAAATTTACACAGATATCAACACAAGCAGGTGTTAATGCTTCATTTCGATTGGGCGATCCTAATAATAAGAAAATGAGTCAGAATGTTTCTGTTAATTTCGATTTTCAGAAAGCTTCATCGTTACAGCATTCGGCAAGCGATATTAGTAATTTTTACAATGCAGGGTCGTTTTATAATTTGTCCGATAAAAGAATAAACCTAAACACAACTTTAGGAGTTAATGTAAACTATAGCGATTTTGCTACAGGTAATAGTTTTACAGTAGGACCAAGTTTATCGCTTAGTAAACCATTTTTCGATAAAAAATTAAAGAGCCGTTTGTCAATAGCTTATAACAAATCGTTTGCAAACGGAGTTGCTATTACTCAAACAATAATGTTTAGAGCAGGTGCTTCTTATATTTATAAAAAAGAGCACTCTTTTAATCTTAATGCTCTTTTTGCTTTACGTTCGAATGCAAAGCAGGCTAATAAAAAGTCGAACGAGTTTACACTTACTTTTGGTTACAACTATAACTTTTCTATTAAAAATATTTTCAATAAGAAAGCCTCTAAATCGAATCTATTATGATATCGCAATCATTTCAATTGCTTAAAGTAGTGTTTGGTAAAGCAACTAACTTTTGTATGAATAAAGCAATAAGATATTTTGTTTTAGCTGTTTCTCTGTTTGTTTTATCAAACAGTTTATATGCAATAAAATTTGTTCCCTCTTTTACTCCTCCCAATGCGGCTCCTGCATCTGCAACTGTTAAATCGGCAGATGATCTTGTTGAATATGTCGATTCTCTTGAAGGGGTACTTCGACAAACTAATAATTACATAGAGAACTTATTGCCCGATCAAACTTACACTTTGCCTTTAGGGTTGGTTAAGAATATTGGAGGGGTCGCCTATATGATTGTGCTCGACGATATGGAAATATCGCCAACAGGTATGGTCTTACAAGCATATATGAAGCTTGATATTCCTGGATCAGGAAAAAGCATTGGTTTAATGGCCAAGGATGTTAAGGTTACCTATGCTGGTATTTCGTCTGCTCGATTAAGGATGCTTGAGGATGTTGAATTGCCATTTGGTAATAGTAAGGCAATGGCAATTTATGCTGATAAAACATTTGTAGATTTCGATTGTAATGGATATAAAAGTACATCGTTAAGTGCATCGGTTTTATTCTCCAGAAAAATGCTTATTCCTATCGATGAGACAGGAAAAGAGATTGGAGGGCAGAAAAGAGTAAAAGGGGTTTTTACAGCCGATTTTGTTGATGCTAACGATTTGTTAGTAAGTGTAACTATCGATCCATTTGCTGTTGTTGGTTTAAAAGATTTTGGTTTTAAAATATCTACCGCCTCAATAGATTTTAGCGATAACAGGAATCCTATTGGAATGGTTTTTCCAAACGATTATACGTCGGGAGGAATGATTACACCTGGTGATGAGCTTTGGCGAGGTATTTATATTGGCGAATTTAAAGTTATTCTTCCTAAAAAATTAGGTAACCGCTCAGATGGGCAGCAGGTTACTGTGTCGGCAAAGAATCTTATTATCGACGATTCGGGTGTGTCTGGTTCTTTTGTTGCCGAAAATATAATCACTCTCGATAAAGGTAACCTAGGAGGTTGGCGATTCTCTATTGATAAAATTGAGGCCAATATTGTTAAGAATAATTTCCAGAAGTTTGGTTTTCAAGGTAAAGTAGAGTTACCAACAGCTAAAGACAAAGAGTCTGTTCTATCATATAAAGCTTTTATTGATGCCGATAGTCAATATATGTTCACTGTAGGTATTAATAGCAATATGTCGTTTGATGTGTTTGCTTCTAAACTTACTCTCGAAAAGAATTCATATATCGAGGTTAAAGATATCGACGATAAGTTTGTTGTTAAGGCTGTTCTGAACGGATCGATGAACATTTCAACGACTAAGAAGAGTAAAGATGCAGAAAAGGAATCAACAAAATTAGATATAGGGCAAGTTAAATTCCAGGAGCTTACAATACAGAGTATATCGCCAAACTTAAGTGTTAAGTACTTTGGCGTATCAACTGGTTTAATGGCTGGTTTCCCTATTAATATTAAAGAGGTAGGTTTTAAGACTTTTGCAAATAATAAGTTTGGTATCTATTTCGACATAATGATAAATTTTGTTGGCGAAAGTGATGGTTCTTTTAGTGGCGAAACGGCATTTACTTTAGTTGGTAAAGTAGATAAAACAATAGATGGTAGTTCCGATTATAAGTTCGATGGTATTCAGCTCAATAAAATATTAGTTGACATTAAGCAAGAGGCCTTTTCAATAAAAGGAGGAATTAATTTCTATCGTGAGGATGATGTTTATGGCTCAGGCTTTAAGGGAATGGTAGATGTTAGGTTTTCCCCTGGAATTAGTCTGGCTGCAGTTGTGCAGTTTGGGTCGGTTAACAATTTTAGATATTGGTTTGCCGATGCTATGATTACGTTCCCTACGGCTGTTCCTGTTTGCCCAACTTTTGGTTTCTATGGTTTTGGTGGTGGTGCATATTATCATATGAAACAAGAGGTTCTTAAGCCTATTGAATATACTGCTGGTTTAGCAGAGAATAGTGTCGACAACAGTCTTGAGCCTGGTGTATCGCTTAGTGGAACCAAATATGTGCCCGATAAATCGGTTTCGTTAGGAATAAAAGCATCGGTTGTTATTGGTACACTGCCAAGTCCTAAGGTATTCCACGGATCGGCAATGTTTAAGATAGAGTTCTTAGAGGCTGGTGGTATAGGTTATATTGGTTTCGAAGGTGAGGCTTTTATAATGACAGATATGGGTGCCACAAAAGAGAATGCCTCACTTTATGCTGGTCTTAAAATTGATATGGACTTTGTTAATAAGACCTTCTTCTCTCGTCTAGATGTGCATTTAAATGTAGCAGGAGTAGTAAAAGGTGCTCACGAAGGTAACCGAGCTGGAACAGCAATAATGTATTTTGCTCCAAAAGAGTGGTACATATATATGGGTAAGCCCGACGACAGAATTGCTATTCTTATTCTTAATGCTATTCGTTTAGATAGTTACATGTGTATGGGTACATCAATACCCGATATGCCACCGCCGCCTGCTAAAGTTTCAGAGATACTTGGTGGCATGGATCTAGATATGATGCGCGACGAAAATGCGCTTGCCGATGGTGCCGGTTTTGCATTTGGTGCATCTCTATCGGTACATACTGGCGAAAAAACATTCCTAATTTTCTACGGTTCGTTTGACTTAGGTGTGGGATTCGATATTATGCTTAAAGATTACGGTAAAGGTGTTCGTTGTAAAGGACAAGAAGATCCGTTGGGTATGAATGGGTGGTATGCCTCGGGGCAGATGTATGCTTATGTTCAGGGTGAAATAGGTATTAAAGTAAAACTATTTGGTCGAAAAAAGAAATACGAAATTTTATCGATGGGTATGGCGGCTGTGTTGCAAGCTAAACTGCCAAACCCTAGTTATATGCGCGGTGTAGTTGGTGGTTACTACCGAATACTGGGCGGATTAATTAAAGGTAGGTGTAAATTTGAACTTGAAATTGGTCATCAGTGCGAAATTGTTGGTGGTACTGCTCTTAGTGGAATAAATGTTATTTCCGATATATCACCTGCTCACGGTACTCGCGATGTTAATGTATTTGCTTCGCCGCAGGCAACATTTAATATTGAGCTTAATAAGTCGTTTGAGATGGTTGATGTTGACGATAAGAAAAAAGCTTTCCGTGCTGTGCTCGATAACTTTGATATAACATGTAAAGGTGAAAAACTTGCCGGACAAAAGACCTGGAACGACGACAATACTGTTCTTGCTTTCGAAACAGAGGATGTAATGCCTGGTAAATCGCAAGTTGAGGTTAAGGTTAAGATTCACTTTGACGAGATGGTTAACGGAACTTGGAAAAAAGTTATTATAGATGGTAAAGAGCAGGGCGAAGAGAAAACATTTGCTTTTACTACAGGCGAAAACCCCGATAACATCCCTAAAAATAATGTTAAATACTCGTATCCTATCGACAGAATGGTTAACCTTTATAAAAAAGAGTATTCGCAAGGTTATATAACTCTTAAAAAGGGACAGCCAGGTCTGTTTGAGCCTAGCAACGATTACAAAAACGAACTTCGTTTTGTAAGCAAGCAAGGAACTATTAAGGGCAACTTTAACTATAACAAAGCCGAGAAGACTATATACTTTGATATACCAACTCAGTTAAATAATAATACCATTTACAGCTTTAATCTGGTTAAGGTTCCTAGTAAAGTGGTTACTGATATTACCAAAAATGTGAATAATAACGAGGCTGTTACCGAAACAGGTGATACCCTTACAACAAAGAACATTGAAGGTACTGTAGAACTTACCGACGAGAAAATGGTGTACGACTTAGCTTTTAGAACAAGTTATTACGATACGTTCAGTGAAAAGATTGATAAAACTATATCTAACAAATATTATAGTGATATAATATCAACAGGAATTCATAGTATGGCTGTTCGTTTCCAAGGTAAAGAGATGTTCGATAAATTTGAATTAGGTGACGACGCTGGTAATATTCTTCCCCTTATTAGGGTTGAAGGCGATTTATATGATAACTATTGGTATAAAAAATATATGCACGATTTATTATATAAATATTACCCTGTACACAAAGATGCTATTATAACTAATAGAGATGTAACTGTTTTTGGTTTGCCTC
Source organism: Bacteroidales bacterium (assembly GCA_016926405.1). Taxonomy (GTDB): domain Bacteria; phylum Bacteroidota; class Bacteroidia; order Bacteroidales; family UBA6680; genus UBA6680. The sequence goes on along the minus strand of JAFGOQ010000136.1, from coordinate 16,351 downwards.
CATTTAGAGATGTAGATGTTGTTCAGTGGGATAGAGATTTAGTGCTTACCGAATCAAATATTACTAGTGGACAGATTAATACAGAAATATATTTAACAAGTATAAGGTCGAACATTTCAAATAGAATTTATCAAGACTATATGGATTTAGTTGGTAAGGCCTATTATTTGAAATCTTTTGGTATTGTCACTGATATGACCACAAAGCTGATGAATAGCAGTTTCGAGTCGGAGAGAGCAGGTAAGTATAAGTTTGTTGCAAAATATATTCTGCCTGGTAAAGAAATAAAGACTTCAGAGAAAAAAATTATTATAAAATATTAAAGCAAACAAGATGAGATATTTAATTGCTTCGTTGTTTTTGTCATTTGTATTGTTGTCTGGTTATTCAAAAGATAACAACGAGAAGAATTCAAAAATTCATATGTCTTATTTTAAGACCAATAATAGTGTTTTGTTACGTTGGGCTCCCGACTCACCTATAGCTTGGAAGCTTTGTAACAAATACGGATATCAGGTTGAACGATTTATAATGAAGCGCGATAATAAGTTACTTGTAAATAGCGAACGAAGTGTGTTGATTGATAAAATAACACACTTGCCTCTTCCTTTATGGGAAGCTCCTGCTGATACTAGCATGAGCGCAGCTGTGGCGGCCGAAGCTATTTTCGGAACCAGTTTCGAGCTTGATAGTAAGAGTACCGATATTATGAGTATGGTAAATATGTCGCGTGAGTTAGATAACCGATTCTCGTTTGGTCTGTTTAGTGCCGATAACTCGTTTGAAGTGGCTAAAATGATGGGGTTAGCTTTTGTTGATAATAAAGTTAAAAATAACGAAGCTTACTTATATAAAGTGTACTCGCTTGTACCTACTGACGTTGCTAAAATTGATACAGCTTATGTTTTTGTCGATATGTATAGAGAAAACATTATGCCCCATATTAGCGATGTTACAGCAAAGTTCGAAACTAAAGATGTTACAATTAGTTGGAAACAATCGGACTTAATTGGGTTTTACAATTCGTTTGTTGTAGAGAGATCGGTTAATGATAATAAACATTTCGAACCACTTAACTCTCTTCCTTACGTCTCTGCATCAAAAAGTAGTTTGAAAGAACCAAAAAATGGATATTATGCCGACACTTTACCGCAAATTGGTATTAACTACTACTACCGATTAAGAGGTAAAAACTCATTTGGTTTTTACGGCCCATATTCCGACACTATTTGTGTTGAGACATATACAAAGTTTACAACAAAGCCAACAATAACCAGTGCCACAGTTGTCGATAATAAACAAGTTGTTGTTAAGTGGGACTTCCCTGTTGAGTATAATATGCTATCGAAAGGGTATAGGGTTATGGTAAGTACCTCAATAAGGTCAAACTATAAACAGGTAAATACAGAACTCATAAAACCCAATATTCGCGAGTTTACAATAACAAATCCAAACAGGGTAAACTATATTGTTGTCGAGGCTATCGATGGTGGAGATAACAACTACTCCTCCATGCCACAAATGGCACTGCTTAAAGATCTTGTTCCACCTGCAAAACCTGTAGGTCTGTCGGGTACAGTCGACTCGTTAGGTAATGTAAAACTTAACTGGATGCCAAACGCCGACAACGACCTGCTTGGTTACCGTGTGTACTTTGCCAATAACCCAAACGACGAATACTCGCAAATAACAAAAGATGCTCTTACCACACCAACTTTTAACTATAAAGTACCACTAAACACACTTAATAACTTTATATATTTTAAAGTGCAGGCAATAGACCAAAGCTTTAACCGATCGGTAATGTCAGATTATAGTAAGGTTGTTAAGCCCGATACCATTCCGCCAACAACACCAGTTATTGTTGTGGCCGAGTACGCAAATGGTGCTGTATATATTAAATGGCACAAAAGCTATAGTAACGATGTTAAAGCCGAATACCTTTTACGATATAATAATACCCTAAAGCCCGATACAATACTCAGGGTTTTTGGTGGTAGCCAAGAGTATTCCGATGCCAATATTACCGATGGCCAAAAGTACCGATATACAGTAGTTGCAAAAGACAACAGTAACAACTTTAGCCGTAACCCTATTGTTGTAGCAGTTAAAATACCTAAAAAAGATATTTCCATTAAAAACCCCTTTACCGCTGTTGCCGATAGGGTGAATAACCAAATATTAATAGAGTGGAGTTATACCAAAACCAACACAGTATATATATACCGTGCCGAGGCCAATGGTAAATACCGAATGATAAAAACCATTGTTGGTTCCGAAAATAGCTTTGCTGATAAAAACGTAAAGCTTAATACCACTTATAAATACCGCTTGCGTGCCACATTTACCAATGGTACAAACACAAAGATGTCGGACGAAGTTGTTGTTGAATTTTAATTATTATGAGTATGAAAAGGTTATTGATTTTGTTTTTTATTTGTTTAACTCAAATTATACAAGCACAAGACAAACAGGAAATTGAAGCATGTATCAAGGCTGATTACTGGAGGGTAAATAATGGTTCTTTCCCTGTTAGTATTGAATTAGTAGCGTATTTAAAAGATATTAAAGGTGTTCCTATTATTAGATATGATGGGAATTATATATATTTCAAATTAGATATTAAAAAACCAGAAGGTTTATTGTTTTTGGAACTGTCTAAATGGGGATATGTTAATCAAAATGTCAAGCCTAATTGTTACTCAACGATAGATCCAATTGAATGTTACAATGTTGATAAGAATGGAGATAATGATTTATATTATTTTTCTCGTCGACTACAAACTGATTTAGGAGGGGCAGAATATGATATATATTTTGCTCCAATAGTAGATCCAATAATAATTTATGATAAAAAAGGAAATCCAGTTAATATGGCAACGGCTGGAGATGAGATAAAGTGTAGTGTTACCGCTACTGGTGGCAATATAAAGCTTTCTTATAGAACCGGAACAAAGGACTGGACTGAAATATCAAATAATAGTAAGTTAATTGCAGAAGAAAATATGGCTTTTAAAGCGTATAGTAAAAATCCATTTGTTAAGTTAAAATCAAATACTGTAGAATTAAATAATTTTAAAGTTTACCCTAGGCCTGTAATTACAGAATTAAAAGACGTACAAATATGTCCAAATGTAGGAGATAAAGTAAATACAGTTTCTACCTTAAGCTTTTCGGCTATTGCCAAAACAGGAAGATTAAGAGTGCGTTTATATCCAATGGTTGAGGGTGAAACAGAGGAAAGTATCCTGGAAAAAATTGCAGCACAAGGAAATGATTATCAATCGAATTATAATGATATCATTAGTGTTACTGATAATAGTTTTAAAATTGATGGATTTACAATTAAAGCAGGTCAGTACTATTTACAGGTTGAGAATGCTTTTAAATATGAAAATGGTAAAGATTATTTTTCAGGGCATTCAGGTAAAATATTTAAAGTAATACCATACGATACTCCTAAATTAGATATTAAAACAGACCAAAACTGCCCAAATGCAACAACCGTCACTGTTTATATTATGTCTAATAAAGCATTAGGTAGTCTTGGGGATCCTGTTTTATTATCTGATAAATATATTTATAAAAAGGATGGCATAACATCAAAACAAAATATTATAGTAACACACGATGCAAGTTGCCCTTTTACTTTTGAGATTAATGCACCAACAAAACAACCATATCCAAAAGCAATTATTAATAAGGTTAATCTTTTTAACACACAAGATCCTGTTTCAATAATTGCTTGTGGAGGGCAAATTGAAAAATCTATAGATAATAGCTGGAGTTGGGATACTCCCCTTACTAAAGACACTAAAGTTGTAAAAGTAACAAAGTCATTAACTCCATTTCCTACACTAAGTGAATATACAATAGGTTGCTCCTTGAGTAAAGATATTGCAGTGAAAGTGCCAAAAGCAATAACTGATCTGGAATTAAAATTGGATGATGACAATAATTTATGTCAAAATGAAACTAAGGCACTTTATTTATCTCCTGCTTCTGACGAAAAAAATTATATATATAGTGACATTGAATATTTTGAAAAAGGAAAAACTTTATTCTCGAAAAGAGTAAATAACAGTAATTCTATTAGTGAAGCAGGCGAATACAAGGCCTCGTATTTATACGAAGGTTGCACATTTGAGACAAACATTTTACCTGTAACCAAATCAAAAGATATAGTATTTGAATTAAAAATACCTGAAATATGCCCAGCAAGCGAGCAACAAGTAATATTTAAAAGGATTTATGATAATGTTAATACTGCAACGGTTGATGAAAAATCATGGGTATTAATAGATAATCACAACAATTCAGAAGCATATGTAAGTGAAACTAGCCCGACTATTAAATATGTTAACGATAATGGAAATAAAATTAATAAAATACAGCTGACTACAACTGATAACTTTAATTGTACTGTTGTTGGTAGTGTTGATGTTATAAGAACACCAGAGCTTCTCTCTACTAATGTTACAATAAACTCCTACCCAGCTTGCGGTACATCTGCAAATGGGAAAGTTGAAATATCTCTAAGCCAAGTTGATTCTGAATATCTTGTTAGGCTTTATAAAAGTGATTTTGATAAGACAATAACAACTATATCTAAGAAAACTGAATTTACGAAATTAGCAGCTGGCACCTATACAATTGAAATATTTGACCCAACAGAAACTACTTGTGTAGTGTATAATAAAACTGTTACAGTTGGTGAATTAAGTGATCTAACTAACTTAAATGCTACTATTACTAAAGAGTTAAGTTGTAAAGGTGGTAATGATGCCACTATTAAAGTTTCATTTACTGGGGAAAGAAAAACTGATGGTTTTGATTTTTATTTAAAAGGTGGCAGCGAGGAAAGACAAGTTTCTTCTGTTGATAATAATAGTTATGAGTTCTCTGGTTTGTCAGCTGCAGAATATAATATTAAAGTTACAGATAAGTATTGCAATAAGGATTATACTATCAAAGAACCAGTACCTGTTATAAATAGAGATATTTTCTCAGCATCAATTTCAAACACAGATATTTTATGTTTTGGAGAAAAGAGCACTGTTACAATTACTCCAAATAATAACGATAATCGAGAATATCTTTATACTATTATAAATTCTAATGATTCGAATGTTAAGACTGTAGGGGAAACAAAAGGTGTATTCAAGGTAGATTTATTAAAGGGTGAATATATTATCGAAACAGAGAATAATATTTGCAACGAAACTCCTATTTCTCATAAAATCGAAATTACCCAACCCGATGCCCCTTTAGTAATCGAAAAAGTTGAAAGCAAACCAGCCTCATGCTCTTCTGTCGAAGATGGCACTTTAACTGTTAATATTACAGGAGGTACAACTCCATATACTATTGAAGCTGTTTGCACAAGAGATGATAACGGTCAGTCAAAGACTTATACAGCAGAAAATGTAACTGATTCTCATGTATTTGGTGCTGTTTATTCAGGCACTTATGCAATTACAGTTACCGATACAAAAGGTTGTACTCAGGTTAAAAAAGGCGATTATGTTTCAATAACTCCAATAACCTTCAAATTGTCTTCAAATAAAATCGATTGTTTTGGTGGTAGTACTGGCGTGTTGAATGTAAATGATATTAAAGGCAAGGATGATGTTGAGTATAGTTACACAATTGATAAATCTGACGATAGTACATTTGAAAAAATTACTGGCACATTTAAACCTTCAATAAGCAACACAAGTTTCTCTATACCGAATCTTAAAGCAGGTAATTACCAATTTGCTTTTAGTAATGGAGATTGTTCTTTTGATCCAGAATATACTGATATTAAGCAGGTAGAAGAGCTTGCAGTTTCAAAATCAATTATTTCACATGTTTCTAGCTCAAAAAGCACTGATGGTAACATTGTTTTTGAAATTATTGGAGGTACAGGTAGTTTTGTTTACAAATGGTTTGATATAACTAATAATAAGGATATAGTTTCTCCCTTTAATCTTGATGCGGGAAAGTATAGTGTTTTAGCAGAAGACATAAATTCTGAAAATTGTTCTATTGCTAAAAATTTCACGATCTATAAACCCACAACAGAAATAACTATTCAAAAGTCTAATAACAAACCTGTTGATTGTAAAGGAAACAATACTGGCTCAATATCTTTTACCCCTTCGGGTGGTTGGCATCAATTTGCGGTTGACCACAAAAAACAAACAGGCTCCGATGAACTATCTGATAAATTAGGTTATTACTATTCTTTAAAAAAGGATGGTGTAACATTCTTTGAAATGAATAAAGTACCACAACCATTTAGTAGTGATAATTATGGTTCAAATCATATTTTTCTCAATTTTGAAGAAAATGGCACTAAAATTACAATTGGTAAATTACCCGCTGGCGATTACACCTTAACAGTGTATGATGCAATGGCTAGTGAGGAATTCACCTTCAATATCACCGAACCAGATGAGTTAAAATTAGAAGCTAAAGTTACTCAAAATGTAAACTGCTACGGTGGTAGTGATGGTATTATTGAATTAACGGCTTCGGGAGGTACAGAGGCTTACAAGTTTTACAAGAATAATATCGAAGAAAAAAATAAACTTGGTAGTAATTCAATAACTGGTCTTGCTGCTAATATAAATGGCGAATATTATACCTATTCTGTTGAAGATGCAAAGCGCTGCCAAGCCTCAACAACTGCCACAGTAGAACAGCCCGCTGCTATTGACGCCGTGGCTATATTAAATCATTATGGTGATTACAATATTACTAAAAACGGAGGTACCGATAATATTACAATAAAAGTTAATAATGGTGATTCCGAGGTTTATAAATTTTCATTAGGTGATTCCGAGCCTGTTGAAACGACTAATAAAGAGTTCAAGTACAATAATCTTAAAGCAGGCTCGTATAATTTTAAGGTGTCAAACGGTAATTGTTCGTTTGATATTAATAATGTTGAACTTAAGCAGCCAAATGTTATGTTGGTACAAACATCGGTTAAAAATGTTACTTGCCGAGGTTTGGCCGACGGATCAATTACAGCAGATGTTACAGGTGGAATACCTTTAGGTTATAAATGGACGTTAACAAATAGTATTGGTGAGACTGTTGCTTCTAAGTTTGGCGACAATATTTCTCCCGATAAAATTGTTGTTGACAATCTTAAGCCTGATACATGCACATTAAAAGTTGAAAATAAGTTTGGTGATGTTAAAGAAATTAAAGGATTACTAATTAAAGAGCCGGGTGCAATAAAAGTATCAACTAAAACAAAAGGAGTACTTTGTAAATCGGGCGACGTGATAGAAATATCGCCAGATGTTAATGGCGGATCTGGGCAATACAATTTTCAATGGTTTAATTCCGATAACAAACTACTATCAACAGCCGAAACATATAATGCAACCGAAAAGGGTGATTACACTTTAAAAGTTACCGATAAAGTGTGCAGCGGCGATAATCAAGTAGCTTCAGCACAAGTTGTCGAGAGTTTAATTGTAGTTTATCCCGAGCACGAATTAGTTGTAAACACTTTAGCACCTGTTTTATCAAATAATAAATATACTGTTAAGGTGGCTCCAACAGGAGGTAGTGGAAAATATCAATATAGCTATAAGAATGATAAATTCTACGAATCTGACATGTTAACTTTTTCTGCAGGTGGCGTGTACAGTATATATGTAAAAGATTCGAAGGGTTGTGTCTCTTCAAAAGAGATATATCTTGATAAGATTAAAAAATTCGAGATTTCAGAGCTAACCATATCAAATCCTAAATGTTTTGGCGAGCCTACAGGCGTGGTGTCAGCTAATTCAGTAAATGGTAGTGGCCAGGTTACATACTATCTTACTTTAAAATCATCAGCTAACACTGTTAATTCTAATGGAATATGTCAGTTTAACTCATTGGCTGCTGGTGAATATTTACTTTATGCTAAAGATAGTAACGGCAATAGCACCGAGTCTGTCGATGTTGTTATAGCAAATCCCGAAGAGATTAAAATTACTCCATCTCTTATTATTAGCCCTTCTTGTGGCGATAGTAATGGAGAAATAGAAGTTGTAAACTCATTAAACGACAATACTGTAATTTATAATTGGAGTAGCTCTAGCTTATCGGGCTTTTCGGCACAAGGTAATTCTATAAGTAACCTTAAAGCAGGAGTCTATAATGTTACTGCCAATATTTATGGCTGTACAGTTACTAACGAAATAAGTTTAAATAATCCTGGTGCTCCAGTTATTACATTGGCTACTATTAAAAACGACGACTGTGGTAACTCGCAGGGTGCATTATCTGTAAATATTTCAACGTTAGTCGATTCTTACGATATTGCTTGGAATTACGATAAATCGGCAGATTGGGGAGTGGATAAAACAACACCCGATATTACAGGCTTGTCGGCAGGTAAGTATACTGTTAATGTTACCGATAAATATAACTGTTCGTCGTGGTTGGCGCACAATATTACTCAACTTAATTTAGGTAATGTATCGTACAATATTTCTCAACCGACTAATGATACACCTGCTGGAAAAGTTACCCTAGCAGAAGATTTTTCGTTCTTAACTCTTCATGTTAAAGGTATCGATAATGCTGTCGATAAAACAGAAATTGGTAGTATTGGAAATTTAGAAGAAGGAGAGTATACTCTTGATATTTTTAATAGCCAATGTGTCGATAATAAAATTAGTAGCTCGTTTACAATTTATGAGCTGCCTACAATAAAATCGACTATTACTAGTAATACTACTTGTTTTGGAACTAATACTGGCGAATTAACAATTTTAGCTGAAAAAGGTGTTACTCCTTATACATATTCTATTGATAAAAGTAATTGGTTGTTAAGTGATAAACTTACACATCTGCATTCTGGTAGTTATACTGTTTATGTAAAAGATGCTTTTAATAGAGTTGCCTCTAAAGAGTTTGTTATTAAAGATCCCGAAAAATTGGTCTTTAATATCGACGAAAACAATCCTGTAAAGTGTTTTAATGGTAGCGATGGATCTGTTAAGTTTAAAGTTCAGTCGGGTGTTGAACCAATATTATTTGGCGATAATAAAGTAAACCAAACATTATCGGGCGGCCTTATGCTAGAAGGATTTAAAACAGATGATTATAAAGCTTATGTTGTTGATTATAATAATTGTAGAGATTCTGTTCCATTTACTATCAGCCAACCCGACTCTCTGCAAGTTAAGTTTACAAATATTATAAATACAACTTGTTCGCAAAGCAATGGTTCGGTAATGGCAACTGCTATTGGTGGCGTTAGCAATAATTATAATTTTGTTTGGCCCGAGAGTGGTTTATTTACTAATACATTAAATAATATTGCAGCAGGCAAATACCCTGTGGTAGTAACCGATAATAATAATTGCGAAACTAAAGATACTGTCGAAATAGCCGATGCACCTGCTCCGGTTGTTACTATTGCTAATGTAATAGCACCACTATGCTCATACAGCTACGATGGTTCTATAGAGATTAATATTTTGGGTGGAACAGGAGAGCCTTCTGTTTTGTGGAACGATAGTAAGAAGCAAAAGACTATTAAAGCCGATAATTTGCTTCATGGTACTTACAAAGCAACTGTTATTGACGAAAACAACTGTAAAACCGAGATTACACATAACCTTATTGCTCCATCAGCTATTACAGGTTATCTCCTTAAAAACGACGAACAGCTATGTCATAATTTCGAAAATGGTGTTGTTGAGGTTACTGGCGCTGGCGGAACAGGTGTTTTAAGTTACTCTATTAAGAATGTTAACGATGAGGCTTTCGACCTTAAGAGCCTAGTTCCTGGAATTTATACAGTAACAATAACCGACGAACATGGTTGTGTTAAGACTATTCCTACCGAACTTAAAAATCCTGCTGCAATAGAGATAAACACTCCCGATACATTGTATTTGTGCGATAACGAAACACTACTTTTAGATGCTGGTCATCCCCAACTATTTCACTCGTGGTCGTCAAATGCAGGTATATTCTCAACAACACAAAAGCTTGATGTTAACACAGCCGGAAATTATTTTATTAAAATAACCGACCAAAAGGGTTGTCAAGCAATCGATTCGGTAGCCGTGCTTAAACAAAATGCCGAGATTGATGCAAACTTTATTCTTTCGTCGAAAGCTTTTGTTGGCGATACCATTGTGTTTATCGAGGTGTCGTGGCCACAGCCCGACTCAATTCGTTGGTCTATACCCGAGCAGCTACCTGTTATTGCTAAATATGGCGATTACGAGGTTCATGTTAAAGCTACACAAGAGGGAATGTTTTACCCTGGTGTTACAACATATCGTCAGGGATGTTTTAAGAATAGCTATAAATCAATTCAGGTTGAGGCCGAATCGTTAAAACCTGCCGAAACATTTAAGCGCAATAGCAAGAAAGTTATCTCTTCGGCAGTGGTTTATCCTAACCCAAATAATGGTGTATTTACTGCCGACATTGTTCTATCCGAAAGAGTAGATATAGAGGTAAGCCTGTTAAGTGCATCAGGTAGTAAACACTTCTCGGTAAAACATAGCGGACAAATGCATTATGTAATAAGCAGCAACAACGTTGCTCTTAAACCAGGTGTGTACATCCTTCGCATTGTGGCAGGCAGCCAGATAGTGAATAAAAGGGTGGTGGTTAAGTAAGTTTTGTAGTTATTAGAACTTAGTTGTTAGAAAAAAGTGATTTAGTAACATATTGAATTAGTAATATAGGGTTGGCTTATGCCAACTCATTACTTATTGTTGATTTAGGCTGAAAGCCATACATATTTGAGCCTAGGGCAACGCACTAGGAGATATACGATGCAATGATTTCGATAAATCGGAACAGGTTGTAGTGATTTGATGATTAGATGATGTGGTTTTAAACCTGTCTGCGACTGAAAGACCTGACAGCGTTTAAAAATGTGGTGATTTATACCAGAACAAAAAAATTACGCCTTGGCGAGAGAAAAATATATAATTAGCGGTAAAAAAAAATGAAGAAAACAGCTCTTATTCTATTAACCCTATTGGTTTTTAACCTGCAAAACATTTTTGGGCAGGGCTATCCGGTGCAGACAACAATGCACATTAGTGCACCATACTCGCCATTAATTGAGGATTATTACGCAGGCGTAAATCCATCAATGCGACTTACTGCACTATACAAGGACTTTAACAGCACCACTGCTCTGCCTGTACGTTTGCAGTTTACTATCGAGAGCGACAAAGGATTTAAGATAACTACCAATCCTAACTTTGTTCCTACGCCAATAAACCTTAACGGAGGCGAGAATTACCAGATTTCCGATGCCGAACTATCGCAATACTTCACTCCGCAGGCGCTAACTGTTGTTGGAAATGGTGCTGACAAGTTTTTGCGCGAGCGCAGGCTGCCCGATGGCTTTTACCGCTTTTATGTTAAGATTAACGATTATCACCGCAACATAACAATATCAAACCAAGCAATAGCTATTGCTTGGATTCGTCTTAACGAACCACCACGATGGATAACGCCAACAAACAACGCTACCATACCTGGTACTTACCCCCAAAATGTAATGTTTACCTGGATGATTCAGCATGTAGCTTCGCCAGCAGGTAAGTCCGACGTAGAGTACCATTTCGAACTTTTCGAGGCTGCAACAAACGATATTAGCCCCGAGGTTATTATTCGTTCGCAACGACCTCTTTACACCGATATTATAAATGCTACATCGCTAATTTACTCGGCCGACAAGCCAATACTTACCCCGGGTAAAAAATATGTTTGTAGAATAAAAGCTGTCGATAATCAAAACTATATAACTTTTAAAAACGAAGGATACACAACCCCATTAGTCTTTATTTTTGGCAAAGAGTGCAAACCGCCATATAACATACAAACACCCGAGCCTACCAAAACATCGGTTACCCTCGAGTGGCAGAGCGACTACGATAACGAACCTACACAGCTACAGCTGCGCGAAACGGGCGATAATACCAGCGAGTGGTACACATACAAAACCAACCAAACGTCCATTATTATCGATAAACTTAGTGCCGGACACCCTTACGAAGTGCAGTTGCGTAATGTGTGCGACGGAGCATTTAGCCCGTGGACAGCACCAAAACGCTTTAAAACTACACCACTAGGACTTACACAGAACAAAAAAAACTGCTCTGCCGAAGAGGTGCACTTCCCTATAACCAACAACGAGCCTTTGGCCGAACTAATGGTTGGCGAAGTTATTACTGTCGACGGTTTTCGCGCAGTAATAACCTCGGTAGAGGGTAGCAATGGCAATTTCTCTGGCTCATGCGACTTGTTTGTCCCTTTTGTAGGAGCAAAAATACAGTGCACCTTCAAAAACATTACCGTAACGCAAAGCATGCAAGTGTCTAACGGAAGCGTAATAGCTGTGCGTGGACCTAAAGTAACATTTGTTGGTGGTGGCAACAGTGGTGGCACTGGCGACGACAACGGCAACGGCACGGGCAACGGAGCGGGCGGTGCTGGTAACTACCAAATTTCGGGCGACACCCTTCAGCTTACAAACGGACAAGGAGTAGACACTGTTTATGTTGACAACAGCGGCCAGGTTATTATAATAGACACTAAAGGCGATACAATAAAAACAGGTCAGAAAGATATTGTTATTATTGATAACACTGGCGGAACAGGCACAGGAGGCTCTGATACTGTTGATGTTTATTATTCAGAAGATGCTCATTTTGTTAAGGAATCTAAACCTATAAGTACTAATAGTGATAACACAAATGCAGAAAATAGCAATTCAAATTTTAAAGTAGTAATAGAGCCCACAAGAGATAGTGATGATAGTAGATTTGATGATAATACTAAAGGAATTTGTTCAAAGTACCCCACATATTCAACTAACAATAATATACAAGCAGGTGCACCTTGGTTTTATACAAAAGTTGGAATATCTAATAATGTAAAAATAAGGACTTATCCTTATGGTTTACTAGATGGTGTTTTTATACAGAGTGAATCAAATAAAATTTCTTTATTAAGTAAGGGAAATAAAACTACTAAAACTATTGATTTTAATGCTAAGGTAAAAGGTGATAATCTAGAGATAAGATTAAAGAAAGATTCCATTAAAGGTAAAACTATTGGAGGATTGAATATTATTAGTTGTAAAGAGAAAAATTATAAAGTTCAAATTGTTCTCTTGCATGATTCTTCAAAAGCATTGCCACCTGCAATAGATTTTAGTGAGATTAAAAATTATTTTAATAAAATATATGCCAGTATAAATGTAAATACAGTTTTTTTATTTGATACAATGAAAATTTCGTACAGTAATATTTATGATTTAAATAATGATGGTAAATTAGATAAAGTAAGTGAGGCTATTCCTTTATTGAATAAAAATATTTTTGGGGGAATTGATTATACAGTATATATTACAGATTTAGAGCTATTCAAACCTGGTTCAAAATTGAAAGGTATTGCAAGGGCAAATAAAGAGTATCCTCAAATGAATATAAAACCTAATGCACTTGTAACTACCTTTGGGAATTATAATGTAGAATCATCATTATCACATGAATTAGGACATCTGATTTTTGGTCTTTTAGATGTTTATTTAGACACCACCAATGTAAGTGGTTTTTTAAGAGGTGATGATATTGTTAATATAATGGATTATGTGCAAGATGGAGATGCTTTTATGATTGATAAACGAAAACTTAGAGCTTACCAAGTAATTGAAATTGAAAGTAAAAATTAAAGATGATGATGAAGAAATTAATTAGTTGTATGTTATTTTTATTGACATTTATGTTTATGTATAGTCAGAGTTGCTTAAATAATGATGTTAATATGATTGTTAATACTCATTATAGTGCATTATCAAGTTCTGAAAAATCTGAAATATGTAATAAAATTGAAAACACATATAGATCTATTGGGGATAGTTGTTTTACAGCTCGAAAAAATATAGTTAACTATTGCTTTGATTCAATCCTTTATAGAGATGTGCATAATTCTTCAAAAGTTTCTAAATTCTTGCTTTACAATATTAGAATTAATGAAATTGACACTTTACAAGAAGAAAAAGTGTTAGAATTGTGTGAATCTGGTTATAGTAATTGGAGTTTTATTGAATTAGTAGGCCTAATAGGGAAACAAAGGTTTATAGAGCCTTTAAAACAGCTTAAACTAATGAGGGATTTAAATAATTTTGAAGTAAATACTGTAGATAATACTTTAGTTATTTTGGGAGATGTTAGAATTATTAATTCGAAAGTAAATAAAATTAATAAATTAGTTGAAGGAAAATATAAATACCTTGACTCTGATTTTTATACAGAGATTTACAAAATTCTTTTGTATGATAGAAAAGAATTTTCTGAGTTATTGTTGGATTTGGTTGAAAATGATAATGGGAAGCTTGTAAATATTGGCGACTATGGTGATGGGGATATATTATATTGTTCATTATCTACAGTTTCTTTAGAAATATTAACAAAAATTATTAAAGGATTTCCGAAAGTTAATGTCACATGTTTTGAGGGTTGTGTCAATGAGAAAGTAAGAACTACTGTAAAAGAATGGAGGAAAAACAATAATAATTATGATTTAATAAAATGGCATCCATACTATGGTGCAAATTATTTGTACTGGTAAAAATTAGTAATAGTATAGTTCTTTGATATTTTGTCTTTCTTTTTGTAGATACGATTTATATCGCCAATAGACAACCAAAGCACGGGTGGTTTCGACTCGCCACGATATAAGCAAATGATAAATGGTGGGGCATACAACACCATACAGCTAAATAAACAAAACTACTACATACCTTGGCGAAGTGTTGAGGCAGGTAAGAGTGCCTTTGTTGTTGCCGAAATGGCCATTACAAGCGACACTATTACCACAAAAAACATAGAGTTTGTCGATGCTAACGGACTTATTCTCTCTACATCGCCTGCTGTAGGTAAGGCTGGGTCTAAATCAACCTTCCTTAAAATAAACCTGCAGGCGGGTAATCACCAAGATGTTAATCGCATCACTGCGCAATACTTCCGCACCGATAAAGACGGTAAAAAACATACTACGCCACTGGCTTATGTTAATGTAATATCGTACAACTCGCAGCCTGTTGACCTTGTTATTGCCACAACAACTGGCAACACGCCAAATATATCGGCAAGCGAGCTACAAACAGAGCTTAACCATATCTACTCGCAAAGTGTAATACAATTTAAAGTATCGCAGATAGACCTTGGCACTGTTGACTTTGACAAAAACAAAGACAACCGTGTTGATGCTGGCGAAACAGGCATTATAAGTAACTACACAGCCGAGACTCGTGCCTTTAAACGTGCAGTGCGTAAACACCAAGCCTATAACAAAAAACATTTTTATATAGTAATGGTACCACAGGCCGAAAAGACTGACGGCCGTGCGTCTTTACAAGGCCGCTGGGCACTTAAAACACAGGTTGGTTTTGTGTTTAACCCAAGCAGTATGAGCCGTACCGATTTTATTCGCACGGTAGCTCACGAGAGTGGCCACGGTATTTTCCGCCTATGGCACACCTTCTCGGCAAACAGCAAATACATTATACCACAAGGCACAACAAACAACCTTATGGACTACCCTTCTGTCACCCTGAGCGGAGACGAAGGTACAGACCTTTACAAACACCAATGGGACTTCTGCCACGACCCCGAGAGTATGACCGGGTTGTTTCAGGATGATAGTGAGGGGGGATTAATAACTTATGATTGTTTTGCTAAAGCTGATAATTATAAAAAGTTTATGGGGTTATGGGAAAAACTTAAAAAAAATCCTAGATTTAAAAGGGTTTATGAAATTGTAGAAAAGAGTACAAAAACGACTTACTGCTTTTCTGAATTAGAAAAGGGTATGTATAATGAAACAAATCCACCGTTCGGTTATGCAACGCATTTAGTGTATGATACAGATGCTTTTAGAATATGGTTTGTTAATCACCAAACAAATAAGTCTGTTAATATTGAGGAATATTATAACCTCATTCAAAATATTTCACAGCCAAGTAATGAATGGGAAGGAAAGATTGGTGTTGATATTTCAAGGATAAATAAGACAACAATCTTTCATGAATTGAACCATGCTGCTCAAAATATACTAGAAATGGAAAATGGGATTTCATATTCAGATGTTCAGATGGAAGTTGAAACGCGTTTAATATTGTATTATGATGTCTTTATAACTGCCCCTGACGCTATTCGAAAAGATTATCGTAAGATGTATGATTATCTAATTAATAAACTTGGAAAAGATAATTGTGGTGATTTAATGCCTTTAACCGGTTACTTTACATGTAATAGAAAGCTTTGGCCTATGAAAAATGCTGAATTTATAAATTATAATTATGATAAAT
>JAFGOQ010000135.1 GCA_016926405.1 Bacteroidales bacterium | reverse complement strand
ACAGCTGTTTGACTATAGGCATTATAACTCAATAAAAAATTGAATATTACAATCAAACTCCATTTTAAAAAATTATTAAATGCCAACATACAAACAAATAAACATTACCATTACACTCAAATTTAAAATCAACATTTAAACAAGCTTATAATTATAATGTTTATACCCAAAGACATTTAAAAATACCAGTATATAAAAATAGGAGTCTACTTATTACACCCTGTTGTTTAATACACCCACTCTCTCTTAACAAGAGTATAAACTAAATCGTCTGGCCAATCCTCGTCAACAAGCAATTTTTCGGTACAGTTCTCCTCTAGTTTAAAACCCAGTCGCTGAACTAATCTAATCGATTTTTTATTTTTCGGATCGATAGTACATATAAGTCTGCGCTTTTTTAATTTCTTAAAAAGAAAATCGATAACAGCTGAAACAGCTTCGGTGGCTAATCCAACACCTTGATAATATTTACACAAAGTATAACCTATTTTAGCCTGGAGACTCTCTACATCTAAAAAACATACTCCAACATCACCAATAACATGATCTGTCTCTTTATCAACAATTACAAACATAAACCAAGTGCCAAAAGTATTTATTTGCGAGGCTGTATTATTAACAAAGTAGTGTACTTGGTCGATTGAATTAGGAATCCACCCCTGATATTTATTGGTTGTAACGTCCGATCGGTAATCGTATATTTCGTAAGCATCGTTGGCTATAACAGGCCTAATTAACAAACGCTCGGTTTTAATTTCTAAAATATGTTCCATTTTTGCTTAGCACAAAATATGTTTCTTTATTTTTTAAGTGATTCAATAATAAAACCCGAAGAAAGACCTGTTACTACCGAAATTTCTTCTATCGACAAATTTTCGTCAGAAAGCCTAAGACATAAATGCTCCATTGACTCTCCAATTTCAATAATATTATTGTCGGGATCGTAAAACCTAACTACCCTCTGTCGCCAAGGCTGCTCTCTAAGAGGATGAACAAAACAAACATTGTTTGCCTTAAGACTATCGACAATTTGCTCAACATTATCGTTTTCGAAATATAGTTCGAAGTTATTTCCTCCCGTTTTAATCTCTTTGCCGTCTATAAGATCTTTAAAATGCGATTGTAAATGAATAGCAAAATCGCCTTCGAAGGTTACATTTTGGCCATAGTCATATTTCACTTTCTGATTTAACAAATCGACATAAAACTTGCGCGAACGATTAATATCGGATACAGTTATTAAGGGGCAGATGAATTTCATATTTCTATTTTTTATCAACTATAATACACTTCAACACTAATCTATATTCTTACCACAATGAGGACATTTTATAGAGTCTTTGTTACTATTTTTAATCTTATCCATAAAACCTGCACTAACCAATGCTGTTGGCAAAGCCACTAACCCTATTCCCAAAATAGCAATTAAACCACTAACAAACTTACCCAATGCAGTTATAGGATAAACATCGCCATATCCGACAGTAGTTAATGTAGCTACAGCCCACCAAAAACTTGCAATCACATTAGGAAATTTATCAGGCTGCGCTTCGCCCTCAATATAATACATAAGATAAGAGGCTATTAACAGTACTAAAAAAGTAACAAATCCAGTAATAGCTAATTCAGGTTTCTTATCTTTAATAACACTCCAAATTAGATTAAGAGAGCTATTATATCTGTTAATTTTTAATATTCTAATAAACCTTAAAAGTCTCATAGCTCTTAAAAACCTAAGATCTATTTTAATTACAAATGGTAAATAAAAAGGAGTTATAGACAAAAGATCAATTAAACCATAAAAAGAAAAGACAAACTTCATTGCAGATTTAACTCTACTACTAGAAGGATGCGTTAAATCTGAAACATAAATTCTAATAATATATTCAAAAGAAAATACTACTACAGAAAACACTTCAAACACTCTCAAAAAGTCTCTTAAAGAAGCATGAATATCAGTAATTGTTTCAAGAACAATTGCCAATAAATTCAGCATAATCAAAATCATTATAGCATAATCAAAATATGCATTTATTATTGACCCATGCGCTCCTTTTTCTACTAATCTAAAAGCCTTTTGCTTAATCATTAGATTTTTACATTTAGAAATTACACAATATTATTTCTTTCCTAAAGTGTAACCAAACGATAAATGAACAGACCTACTTTTAGCTTTTATATCGGAATAATTTTCGCCACTTACCATATTTATATTGGAAAAACCATTTTGATATGACAGTTGTATAGAACATCTTTTAATTGAGACTCCTGTCACTATTGAAACTCCAGCATCTATACTTGACATATACAAATTGCTACCCCAATCACTACAACCTGATACTGGATATTCATCACTATTTGTATTTTCAATTCCATTTCTACCAAATAAGCCTATACCAACATAAGGGCCAACAGCTCCAAATAGTTTCATATTTTCATTTACGTTCCACGACCGCTTAAATAATATAGGTATATCTAAATAGAACAAATCAGAGTACATAATAAATTCAATAACTCTTCCAGGATCGTCATAAGAATTCTTTTGTATTATCCGATCATTAACCTTATATCCTTTTGTAGTAAAAAGAAGACCAGGTTCAAAAGAATATTTATCATTAAATGGAATATTAACACTTACACCTAAATGAAATCCAGTCTTAAACAAGAAATCACTATTTTCGAAATAAGAACTTCTTGAAACAAAATCATTATTAAGACCTCCTTTAACAATAATCATTTGACCTTTAATAGTCTGCAGACAAGAAAAACAGCCAATAATAAATAAAAAATAGAATACTTTACTTTTCATAAAAAATAGATTAAAAAATAATTTAGGATTATTAAAACGTTGCCAAATCTATAAAAAATAACATTTGTTGATAACCTCTGCTTTACAATTGTTTTGTTTAAATATAATTTGCCACCTACAGGTCTACTAATATATTGTCCTAGAAGAAATACTTGGCATAAAACAAAATACAATGCAGAGAAAACCAAACTGCATAAAAACGCCAAAATCCTTTAAAAGGCTCCTCAAAACTTGATTGGAAAATGAACAATGCTAATTGGCATAACCAAAATAATTATTGGCACATGAACAATATCTATTATCATCCAAAAATATTGATAGAAAACTCTTACAATGCATAAATATTGCTTAACTTTTATACTATAAAACAAACGTAGCTCAGGGATAAATCCCTAAGCTACGTTTGTTTGTGCCCAGAACAAGACTCGAACTTGCACACCCTTAAGAGCACCAGCCCCTCAAGCTGGCTTGTCTACCAATTTCAACATCTGGGCAAAGCAGATAGCAAATATAACAAAATGTATTAAATATAAGATTTAAGAAGTGTGATATAATCAGAACCAAAAGAAAATCATATATCACACTTCTTAATATTTTAAAGATTGCTTTTTACAAAATCTGTCATTCGAGTATACAAATGCAAACGAGTCTTTCCACCATTAATAAAGTGGTTTTTATCGGGATACATCTGCATTTCGAATTGTTTATTACTGTTAATAAGTTTTGTAATCAACTCCATTGAGTTTTGAACATGAACATTATCGTCGGCAATACCATGAATTAATAGATACTTTCCTTTTGTCCAGTTATCAACCAAATTAATTGGCGAATTATCGTCGTAACCCGAGGCATTATCTTGAGGTAAGCCCATAAAACGCTCGGTATACACACTGTCGTAATAACGCCAGTTAATAACAGGAGCAACAGCAACAGCCATTTTAAAAACACCATCGCCCTTAAATAAACAAGAGGACGACATAAATCCACCGAAACTCCATCCCCATATACCTATTCTGCTGGCATCAACATAATCAAGCGAACCTAAATATTTAGCAGCTTCAATCTGATCGATAGTTTCGTATTTACCAAGCTGTCCGTAAGTAACCTTTCTAAAATCCTCGCCACGTGCACCTGTTCCGCGTGGGTCGACACAAACAACCATATAACCTTCTTGCGCCAAGTAGTGATACCAGCTATAATCAAACCTATCTAGAACTTGTTGCGAATTTGGCCCACTATATTGAGTCATCAAAACAGGATACTTTTTATTAGCATCGAAATTAAGAGGCTTTAACATCCAACCATTAAGACTAACACCTTCGGAAGTAGTGAAAGTAAAAAACTCACGATTAAGCTGTGGGTATGTTTTTAACTTCTCAACAAGCTCTTTATTATCTTCTAAAACTCGTAACTGTTTACCCTTTGCATTATGCATGGTAACATAGTTTGGAGTATTTAATGTTGAATGGAAGTTTATAAAATATTTAAAACCTTTACTAAAAGCAACCCTGTTATAACCTCTCTTTTGTGTTAGTTTAATCTCTTTTTTACCATTAATACCTACAGAATAAACATCACGAGTCATTGGCGAAGTACGAGCACATTCGTAAAACAGTCGCTTTGACTTTGCATCGTAACCTAAAAACTTAGTTACATCCCAATTCCCTTTTGTTAACTGACGAACTTTTTCGCCTTTCATATTGAACAAATGAATATGACGCCATCCATCTAACTCAGCAGTGATAATAAAAAGGTTGTTACCAGGCAAAAAAGTAACATAATTATCGTTAACCTCTCCAATATAGCGACTGTTTGTCTCTGTATAAATAACCTTAGATTCACCAGAAGCAGCATCGGCAACCATAATCTCTAGTTTGTTTTGCAATCTATTCTGACGAATCATACTAAGCTTATCTGATTGCTGTGTCCACTTAATACGCGAGATATACTGATTAGTCTCCTCCCCTACATTCATTGTTTTTGTTTCTTTTGTAGCAAGATTAAATGTATGAATTGAGACAATAGAATTAGTCTCGCCCGCTTTAGGATATTTATAAGTATAAGGTTGTGGATAGAGTTTGTTTTTATACTCCATCATATCGAATTCTTTAACGCGGCTTTCATCAAACTTATAATAAGCCAAATATTTACCATCGGGCGACCACTTAAAGGCAACAGCAAATCCAAACTCCTCTTCGTAAACCCAGTCGCAAGCACCATTTATAATGTAATTAAACTTACCATCGGTAGTAATTTGCTCTTCGGTAGATGAAGTAATATCAGTAATAAATAGATTGTTATCGCGAACAAAAGCCACTTTTGAACCATCTGGCGAAAAAGTAGCACTTTGCTGAGCACCATTTTTACTAACTGCAGTAAATGTTTTAGTTTTTCTATCGAAAATATAATAATCGGCAGTAAACGAGTGACGATAGATATAATTCTTGTTTGTAGTAAGAAGAACTTTCGACTCGTCGTCGGAAAAAGAGTAATCTGCAAACGATTTAATATTAGCGCTCAACAAATCATCTTTAGTTAAAACATCGGCAACTTTTTCACCTGTAGCATACTCAAACATTGTTATAGTATTACTACCCGACGATGTTGTGTAATTAACACCGTTATTCATGGACTCTACACCATAAACAGATTTAGCTCTAAAAGTTCCTTTAACGTGCTCATCTTCTAGAGTAATCTTTTTATATTCCTGACCAAATGCAGCTATTGTAAAGAAGCAAATGGCTAAAAACAAAGAAATTTTTCTCATTGTATTATATATTAGTCTTTATGATAATTCGTAACTATAAGTCTGTAAAATTAGCATTATCAATTTTTCAATTACTCAATGAGTATAAATAATAACAATTATATTGATTAATGACCAAAATTTACAATTAATAGAAAATAACTAAACAAAGAGGGCAATAGTTATAGAACTAATTTTGATAATAAGTAGTATATTTGCAGTTCTGTATTATAAACAAATGTTAAACAGTATGATTAAAATTACCTTTCCTGACAATAGTGTCAGAGAGTATGACTCGGGAATAACTGGAATTGAGATTGCTAAGAGCATCAGTAATAATCTAGCTAAAGAGGTTTTGTCTATCACCGTAAATGGCGATATCCAAGACTTAACGCGAACGATTACCACCGACTCTAGCATCAAACTTCACACTTGGGATGACAAAGAAGGTAAGCATGCTTTTTGGCATTCGTCTGCCCACCTTATGGCAGAAGCTATAGAAGCTATTTACCCTGGTGTTAAACTTGCTATTGGACCAAGTATCGAGAGTGGTTTTTACTACGATCTTGACATGCCAGAAGGAACAACTGTTACCGATAAAGATCTTCCTGCAATAGAGAAGAAAATGATTGAGCTTGCTCGTCTAAAAAACAGTTATACAAGAGAAGATATCACAAAAGCTGAAGCTCTTAACTATTTCGAGAACAAAGGCGATCAATATAAAACCGAGCTTATAAGCGATCTTGAGGACGGAACTATTACACTATATAAACAAGGTAATTTCACCGATCTTTGTCGTGGACCACACTTACCAAACACAGGCTACATTAAAGCTGTTAAGCTTTTAAGTATTGCTGGTGCGTACTGGCGTGGAAACGAGAAAAACAAGCAGCTTACTCGTATTTACGGAATATCTTTCCCTAAGCAAAAGATGCTTGAAGAGCATATGATTCTTTTGGAAGAGGCTAAAAAGCGCGATCACCGTAAAATTGGTAAAGAGCTTGATCTTTTCACATTCTCGCAACGTGTTGGACAAGGTTTACCTCTTTGGTTACCTAAAGGAGCAATGTTACGTGAACGTTTAGAGAATTTCTTAAAAAGAGTTCAGAAAGAACATGGTTACCTACCAGTAATCACTCCTCATATTGGAAATAAAGAACTGTATGTAACATCTGGCCACTATGCTAAATATGGTGCCGACTCGTTCCAGCCAATAAATACTCCTGCCGAAGGCGAAGAGTTTTTATTGAAACCGATGAACTGTCCTCACCACTGCGAGATTTTTAAAGCAAGACCAAAATCTTATAAAGATCTACCTGTTAGATATGCTGAGTTTGGTACTGTTTATCGTTACGAGCAAAGTGGCGAGCTTCATGGTTTAACAAGGGTTCGTGGATTTACTCAAGATGACGCGCACATTTTCTGTCGTCCCGATCAGCTAAAAGATGAGTTTAAGAAAGTAATAGATATTGTTCTTTACATATTTAAGACATTAAATTTCGAAAACTTTGTTACACAGATCTCTTTACGCGATCAGGTAAACAGAGAAAAATATATCGGTTCTGATGAAAATTGGGAGAAAGCCGAAAATGCAATTATTGAAGCAACAAGCGAAAAAGGTTTAGAAACAGTTGTAGAATATGGCGAAGCTGCATTCTATGGTCCTAAGCTCGACTTCATGGTTAAAGATGCTTTAGGAAGATCGTGGCAGCTAGGTACAATCCAAGTTGACTATAACTTGCCAGAGCGTTTTGAATTAGAATATGTTGGTAGCGACGATCAAAAACACCGTCCTATTATGATTCACCGTGCACCTTTTGGTTCAATGGAGCGTTTTGTTGCGGTATTAATTGAGCACACTGCAGGTAAATTCCCATTGTGGTTAAATCCGGATCAAGCAGTAATTCTACCTATCAGCGAAAAATATAACGACTACGCAAATAAAGTAGCCGATATGTTATCGAAAGAAGACGTAAGAGTTATTGTTGATAGCCGTAACGAAAAAATTGGCAAAAAGATTAGAGACAATGAATTAATGAAAATTCCTTACCTCTTAATTGTTGGCGAGCAAGAAGAAAACTCTCAATCGGTATCTGTTCGTAAGCAGGGAGATGGTGATAAAGGAACAATGTCAATTGGTGAGTTTGCCTCGCATATTCAAGAAGAAGTGAAAAAATTGATTGAAGTAAAAGAAAATTAATATCTTTGCACCAATTAAAAAAAATAGTTTAACAAATTTTAGGAGGACTTAGTCATAGCTGGACCAAATTTTAGAGGACGCAGACCAATGCAGGAAAAGGTTGCGCTTCACAAGACAAATAGAGAAATAAAATCACCAATGGTACGTATCGTTGGAGAGGAGGTTGAGGAAGCAGGCGTTTTTTCAATTGAAGAAGCATTAAGAATGGCAGACAATCTTAATCTTGACCTTGTTGAGATTTCTCCAAACGCTAATCCGCCTGTATGTAGGATTACTGACTACCAGAAATTTCTATATCAACAAAAAAAGAAGCAAAAAGAGCTTAAAGCGAAAGCTTCGAAAGTTGTTCTTAAAGAGATTAGATTTGGACCGAATACAGACGAGCACGACTTTAATTTTAAGCTTAATCACGCCAAGAAATTCCTTGAAGAAGGAGCTAAAGTAAAGGCGTTTGTTTTCTTTAAAGGTCGTACAATACTTTTTAAAGAAAAAGGAGAAATTCTACTTCTGAAATTTGCTCAGGAGTTAGAAGAACTTGGCAAAGTAGAGAGTTTACCTAAATTAGAGGGTAAACGAATGACTATCTTTATTGCGCCTAAAGTAGCTAAGAAATAAGCACTTGTTTCATTATATAATCCATAAAAAAGAAGAAGCATGCCAAAAATGAAAACTAATTCCAGCGCGAAAAAGAGATTTACTCTAACTGGAAGCGGAAAATTAAAAAGAAAACACGCATTTAAAAGTCACATCCTTACTAAAATGTCGACTAAAAGAAAGAGAAATCTTACTTATGCAGGTCAAGTAGACAAAACAGACGAAAGCAATATTAAGCACTTACTTTGTATGAAGTAATTTTTTAATATTACTTATTAAGAAAAAAGTTATTAACCGAGTATTTTAGCAGGAAAAGATTCCAACATGGAGTGGAGCGCTAAGTATTCTAATATTAAAAAAAATGCCAAGATCAGTAAACACCGTTGCAGCACGTGCAAGAAGAAGAAAAGTTCTTAAACAAACAAAAGGACAATTTGGTGCAAGAAGTAATGTTTTTACGGTAGCAAAGAACAGCCTTGAAAAAGGTTTAACTTACGCTTACCGTGATAGAAAGAAGAAAAAAGTTCATTTCCGTCAATTATGGATTCAGCGTATTAATGCTGCAGTTCGTCTTGAAGGAATGTCTTATTCTGAATTTATGGGTAAAATGAAAAAAGCAGGTATCGAGTTAAACCGCAAGACTCTTGCCGATTTAGCTATGAACAACTCTGCTGCATTCAAAGAAATTGTAAGCAAAGTAAAATAAAGCTTAATAAATTAAATATATAAGTGCTTATTATATAAAAAAGCAACTCTAAATAGAGTTGCTTTTGTTTTTTCTACATATCTATAAATAAGTCTTCTTTTTTTCGCCG
Organism: Bacteroidales bacterium; assembly: GCA_016926405.1. Classification (GTDB taxonomy): domain Bacteria; phylum Bacteroidota; class Bacteroidia; order Bacteroidales; family UBA6680; genus UBA6680. Next base: position 25,605 of record JAFGOQ010000135.1, on the reverse strand, counting down.
AACCTTCTGTTGAAACTGAGTTAAATCATTAGCCGACCTGAAACCTAAAGCTACAATAACTTCAGAATGCAAACCCTTCTCTTTTAACCCAAGTATTTCATCATATTTATCGTTTAAAAAACCTTCCATGGGACAGGCATCAATATACAAACCTGCACAAACAGTAAGTAAATTCCCTAAAGCTATATATGTTTGTCGGGCTGCCCATTCATGTTTCTGCCTATCATCCATTTTAGAAAAATGGCTTTTCATGTTACGACTAAAAACCGATAAATCGGTTACAGCAACAGATCGAACCTCACTTATACGACTTATATAATTATCAATATAATTATCATCAATATTCAATTCAGAACAAAAAACTATCAACAAATTTGACTGCTCTACCTTTTTCTGACCCCATGAATATTGAACAAGCTCCTCACGTAGTAACGAATCTTTAACCCAAAGAACTCTATATGGTTGTAATCCAAAAGACGAAGGAGAAAGCATAATAGAATCTTTTAAGGCATCTTCTATACCTAACGATAATTCACGATTACTATTAAACTCTTTAACAGCGTATCTCCAGTTTAATTGTTTTATAATATCCATACTCTAAAAATTTAACAATAAATATAACAAAACATATATCCAAAAACAACCCCCGATAAAATATACATTCAACCCAAATTTACATTTCATCAAAATGAAATAACAAAGCCAAATAGAGGTTAAAATAAAAGCACTACTTTTGTCAAAATTATATAAATGAAGATAGCATTAGAATTATTAGCACCAGCTAAAAACTTAGAGTTCGGAAAAGCAGCTATAGATAGTGGAGCCGATGCCGTTTATATCGGAGCCAAAGAATTTGGCGCTCGATTAGCCGCAGGAAATAGCTTATCGGATATTGCAGAACTAGTTAATTATGCTCACCTTTTTAACGCCAAGGTTTTTGTTACTATAAACACTATTTTGTTTGATAACGAGCTCGAGAAAGCCGAAAAACTAATTCACGAGCTTTATAAAATCAAGGTCGATGCATTAATAATTCAGGACATGGCTATTTTAGAAATGAGCCTACCTCCTATTGCTATCCATGCCAGTACTCAAACAAATAATTACACCCTCGATAAAGTTAAGTTTCTCGAATCGGTTGGTGTAAACAGAGTTATTCTTGCTCGCGAACTATCGTACAATCAGATAAAAGAAATAAGACAATCAACAAAAGTTGATTTAGAATATTTCATTCATGGAGCATTGTGTGTTTCGCTTTCGGGACAATGCTACATGAGCCACCATGTAGGGAAACGAAGTGCTAACAGAGGAACATGTGCTCAGCCTTGCCGATTAAAATACAAAATGGTTGATGCAAGCAACAAAACTGTTATTGCCGAAAAGCATCTTCTTTCGCTTAAAGACTTAAACAATTCCGACAATATAGAACGTATTGCAGAATTGGGCATCACCTCGTTTAAAATAGAAGGACGACTTAAAGATATTAGTTACGTTAAAAACATAACCACGTGGTACAGCGAAAAGCTCAACCAACTTATCGAAAACAATCATAAGTACACACGTGCTTCATCAGGAAAATCTAGCAAGAGTTTTATTTCTGCACCAGAAAAGAGCTTTAACAGAGGTTTCTCGACATACTTTTTCGACGATAGACAAAAAGGAATTACATCATTCAACACCTCAAAGTCTATTGGAGAAAGTATTGGTTTAGTAAAATCTATCGAAAAAGACCACATAACTCTTTCATCAGATATTAAAATAGCCAACGGCGATGGATTATGCTTTTTCGATAGTAACAACAATCTTTGTGGATTCAGAATTAACAGAGTAGAGGGAAACAAACTTTTTCACTCATCGGTTAAAGGTATTAAAACTGGAATTGAGTTGTTTAGAAACCACAATCAGGAGTTCGAAAAAGAACTTTCTAGAGAAACTGTTAGCCGAAAAATTGACGTTTACATGTCCCTTCAATCAACCGAATGTGGACTAAGTCTTACAATTACCGATACAGACAACAACTCTGTTTGCAACCAAATAGAGATAGAAAAAGAAGCAGTAAAATCGCCAGAGCGTCAGAAAGAGTCAATTGTTACTAATCTTAAAAAAACAGGAAATACTGTTTTTGAAGTTACTGAAATAGATGCCGACGAAATAGATTTTTTTGTTCCTGCATCGGTAATAACAAATCTGCGTCGCGACACGCTTGAAATGTTGCACAATTACAGAATAGAGAATTACAAAACAGAAGAGAATAATATAGTTGTAAACAACGAGCCTTATCCTCAAAGCGAAGTCGATTACAAAGCCAATGTTACAAACAAGCTGTCGCAACAATTCTACCAACGACACCAAACTACAGTAAAAGAAAAAGGCTTTGAACTACTAACAAACACAAATAACAAAGAGCTAATGACCACCCGTCATTGCCTTAAATTTGAGGCCGGAATATGCCCAAAACATCACCATACAAACGGAGGTTTTTCAGAACCTATGTATCTAATTAGCGATGGTAACAGCTTTCAATTAGAGTTCGACTGTAAAAACTGTTTAATGAAAGTTATATCAACCTCAAAATAAAACAATAAGAAGATAAACTTATACTAAAGTTGAGAGCAAAAACACTTTCAGAAAAATATTTTTTTAAGTACCTTTGCTACCCGCTAAAAAAGCGTAATAAAGCTAATTAATTTATTAACAATAAAATAAATATTATGAGTCAAGTAAAACGCGTTTATACTTTCGGTGACGGTAAAGCCGAAGGTAGAGCCGACATGAAAAACTTGTTGGGTGGTAAAGGTGCTAACCTTGCCGAGATGAACCTAATTGGTGTTCCGGTTCCTGCAGGATTCACTATCACTACAGAAGTTTGTACAGAGTATAATGCTATTGGTAAAGATACAGTTGTTGGACTAATGAAAGCTGAAGTTGAAGCAGGTATTGCTGCAACTGAAAAAGCTATGAACGCTAAATTTGAGCCTAAAGATGGTGAGTTCCCTCTTTTAGTTTCTGTTCGTTCGGGAGCTAGAGCTTCTATGCCAGGTATGATGAACACTGTTCTTAACCTTGGTATGAATGATGAGACTGTAAAAATTATTGCAGCAAAATCAGGAAACGAGAAATTTGCTTACGATTCATATCGTCGTTTCATCCACATGTACGGTGACGTAGTTATGGGTGTTGAGGCTGAAGATGGACACCACAATCCATTTGAGGTTGCTCTTGACAAAGCTAAAGAAGCTAAAGGATATAAATTAGATACTGAACTTACTGCTGAAGATCTTAAATCACTTGTTGAAGATTACAAAGTAGTTGTTCGCGAACACGCTGGTGTTGATTTCCCAACAAATCCTTGGGATCAGCTTTGGGGTGCTATCTGCGCTGTTTTCGATTCGTGGAACACAGAGCGTGCTATCCTTTACAGAAAAATGGAAAACATTCCTGGCGAGTGGGGTACTGCTGTTAACGTTCAAGCAATGGTTTACGGTAACATGGGCGAAACTTCTGCTACTGGTGTTTGTTTCTCTCGTGATGCTGCTACTGGTGAAGACCAATTCAATGGTGAGTACCTAATCAACGCTCAAGGTGAGGATGTTGTTGCTGGTATTCGTACTCCACTTGAAATTACTACTATTGGTTCTAAGCGTTGGGCTGAGCGTAACGGTACTTCTGAGGCCGATCGTCAAGCTAACTTCTTATCATTAGAAGAGGCTATGCCTGAGCTTTACAACGAGCTTAACACTATCCAACAAAAGCTTGAAGACCACTACAAAGATATGCAAGATATGGAGTTTACTATTCAAGAAGGTAAACTTTGGATGCTTCAAACACGTAATGGTAAGCGCACTGGTGCAGCTATGGTTAAAATGGCTGTTGACATGGTTGAGCAAGGTCTTATCGACGAAAAAACAGCTGTTCTTCGTCTTGAGCCTAACAAACTAGACGAATTACTTCACCCTGTATTCGAAAAATCGGCTATGGAGTCGGCTAAAGTTCTTTCTAAAGGTCTTCCTGCTTCTCCTGGTGCTGCTACTGGTAAAATTGTATTTACTGCTTCTGCTGCCGAAGAATGGGCTGCTCGTGGCGAGAAAGTTATTCTTGTTCGTCGTGAGACTTCTCCTGAAGATCTTAAAGGTATGTACGCTGCAGAAGGTATCCTTACTGAGCGTGGTGGTATGACTTCTCACGCAGCTGTAGTAGCTCGCGGAATGGGTAAATGTTGTATCTCTTCTGCTGCTGGTATCGTTGTTACAGGTTCTTCTTTAACAATCAACGGCGTTAAATATAACGAAGGCGATTTTATCTCTCTTAATGGTTCTACTGGAGTTGTTTACGAAGGTAAAGTAGCTACTATCACTCCATCGCTTGACGGTGACTTTGGTAAGATTATGGAAATGGCTGAGAGAAACACTCGTATGTACGTTCGTACAAATGCCGATACTCCTGCTGATGCTAAAGCTGCTCGCGATTTTGGTGCTAAAGGTATTGGTCTTTGTCGTACAGAGCACATGTTCTTCGAAGGCGACCGTATCTGGGCTATCCGTCAAATGATTCTTGCTGAAAACGTTGAAGGTCGTAAAGAGGCTCTTGCTAAATTACTTCCTATCCAACGCGAAGATTTCTCTGGAATTCTTGAGGCTATGGACGGCTTTGGTGTTACTATCCGTTTACTAGATCCACCATTACACGAATTTACTCCAAACGACGAGCCTTCTCAAATCGAAATGGCTGAGCGTTTAGGTATCGACGTTAACATTGTTAAAGAAAAAGTTGAATCTCTTCACGAATTCAACCCTATGTTAGGTCACCGTGGTTGTCGTCTTGGTAACACTTACCCAGAGATTACTGAAATGCAAGCTCGTGCTATTATCGAGGCTGCTTGCGATCTTAAAGCTAAAGGTCTTAACCCACAACCAGAAATCATGGTTCCACTTATTGGTACTATGCAAGAATTCAAAATGCAAGAAGATATCATTCGTGAGACTGCTGCAGCTGTATTTGCTGAAAAAGGAATCACTGTTGACTTCCTTGTAGGTACTATGATTGAGATTCCTCGCGCTGCTCTTACTGCTGATCAAATTGCTAAGCACGCTGAGTTCTTCTCATTCGGTACTAACGACCTTACTCAAATGGGCTTTGGTTACTCTCGTGACGATGCTGGTAAATTCTTACCTATCTACATCCAAAAAGGTATCCTTAAGCACGATCCATTCCAGGTTCTTGACCAAGAAGGTATCGGACAGCTTGTTGAAATGGGTTGCGCTAAAGGTAAATCTACTCGTCCTGATATCAAACTTGGTATCTGTGGTGAGCACGGTGGTGAGCCTTCGTCAGTTGAATTCTGCCACAGAGTAGGTATGAACTACGTTTCTTGTTCTCCTTTCCGTGTGCCTATCGCTCGTTTAGCTGCTGCTCAAGCAAACTTAAGATAATAACTATCTTACTATATATTCAAAAAGCCACTCCGTTATGGGGTGGCTTTTTTTGGTATATGGGCGTTTCCCCTATGGGGTCGGGCTTTTCGCTATACTCCTCGCAAAGCTGCGGGGTATCGCTTCAATCCCTAACGCAAAAAAATTAAATACAATACTCTATTTATTATCCCTTTGTTAGATTAGTCTATATTCAACAAAACTAAAAAGAGAGAACAAATTATTTTCTTATCTCTTGCTTTGCAAAATGCACAGTATAAATTCCAACAACAACAACAAGGCCACCACAAATTTGCCACAATGTAAGTTCTTCGCCTAGTATAAAATAGGCAATTACTCCTGCCAAAACAGGTTGTGCAAGCAAAGTAGGTGCAACTAACGACGCTGGTAAATACCCTTGCGAATAATTAATAAAATACCACGCTCCGGCCTGTATAAACACTCCCATTATAATAAAAACCGTCCACACATTATTTGAGTATCCACTAAACTCTAAACCTTCAGCTAATGCAAATACTCCTAAAAAAATAGTTGTCGATAAAGTGCTCAGAAATAAAAACGACAAGGTATCTAAATGCTCTCTTCCCTTTTGTGCAAGTAACATGAATGCTGCGTAAAACATACCAGAAAACAAGCCATACATTAAGCCACTAAAAATACCATTAACACTATAAAATTCTTGAATAACCAAAAACGAAACTCCAGTAAAAGCAATAAATAGTCCCAGCCAAAATTTAATCGATTGTCGTTCTTTAAAAATAAACACAGCTCCTATTCCAACCCATAAAGGAGAAAGGTTTCCCACTAAAGTAGGCATTGCAGCATTTGACTTCATTATACCTGTTGACCATAACGCCATATCTATCGAGAGAAATAATCCAGCAATTGTAGCAAACAGCATCCCTTTTCTACTAATTTTAGTTTTGCTCTTTATTCTAGATATAAAAAACGGAATTATTAAAGTTAGTGTACCAAATAATAATCTATAAAATACAGTAACAATGCCAGGTGCACCAGCATATTTAATTAAAACTGGTGCAAACGATATTAGTAAAGCTCCTATAATTAAGAAGATATACGATTTCTTTATAGTGTTCATTTTTATAAAAACAGTATTGTTTTGTCTGAGCAATATTAACTAAACTTAACCAATTTATACCCGAATGATTTATGCTGCACAAGATGTTATATATCTCATAATACAATCTTCACACTATTGGTTTAGTGTATAAATTGGTCAACTAACTCTTTATAATATTTTGGCACTTGGTTGATGGTTTCGGTTTAAAAAGAACACAAATTAAAACACCCAAAGCCAATAATTAATATCAACTTTGGGTGTGTTAAATAAAATTTAAGTTTTTGCAGCAAAGCTGTCACCCCTTCAGATAAGGTTTTATACTATTCGGATAGAGTTTTAACAGCTTCGGATAGAGTCTTGACCCTTTCGGATTGAACCCTGACCCCTTCGGATAGAATATCGACCCCTTCGGATTGAACCTTGACCCCTTCGGATTGAATATGGACTAAGAGATACGGGGCTTTCAGCAATTTATTCTATTTCGGAAGTTGCGCTTTTTTTATTTTTTCTTGCAAAATAATCGCTACGGTAGCCTTTTAGTTTATTCTCGTCGCGCCAGAAAACAAACTTACCGTAATCTCTAACAGTATCAACAGCTTGCTTTAGATGGGTAAAAGCCTTGTCGCGATTAATTCTAAGCTGACTGGTCTCTTCACGATTATCGTTGGCACGAGCCAAAACCTTCGACATATTTACAGCAAGATCGGCTGCTGTGTCTAATGTTGTTACATCGTAATTAATAGCAATAAGCGGAGCCGCATTCTCTTTACCCAATATTGCCATATCGTGCAAATCTTGAATAGTATCGGCATTCCCCGAGCCTTCGGCAATACGATTAAGGCGCGCTTGCATATTTGGGTCGTTGCGATAAGCAAACCTAAAATTATGTAACATAACAGCCTTTAATTCCTCGCCTTGTGGTCGAAGTTCGTTCCACTCAATAGCAGCCTGTTCGCGATCTTGATGCTCTTCAGCCCATACCGACTGCGCATAACGAAAAGCATCGTTGCGCTTAGGAATAGCATCAATAATTGTAGCGTCTAAGCCATAAGAGACAAGAACCTCTTTGTCTTTTACACCGTGAGAAAACAGCTTGTCGGCCTCGTACATATACTGGCTAGCAGGCATTGTAAGGCGTAAAGCATCTTTTACGTTAATAGCTTCAATTGCCTCTTTCTCGTTTTCGTAAGCTTCTTTCGAAATCATATTATTACATTTTAGATAGGTGGTGTTGTAAATAGACACCAACCAGAGTTAAAAAATAAATTTAATAGAGATATTATTTTATTAAGCTTATAGTTAAAGCTATTTAAAACAACGGTTATGAAAATAAATAACAAAATGCAAAAATCAAAATGAATTAAACATTTTTTATAAACAAATTAACAGCTTACATATCTACAGATATAAAAAAGCCACTCAATTATTGCTTTGAGTGGCTTTTATAACTTTATAGATATAGTAAAAGATATGCTACTTTTTCTTTTTGGCTTTTTTGTCGATATCTTTTTCTAGTTCTTTAATATCTATAGCCTTAATTTTATTGTTACGGTTATTTACTTGAACAATAATTTTATCGGTATTAATCTCTTTGCCAGCTTTTTTTACACTCAAACTAATTTCGTTAAAATCAATATTGCTTTTAATCTCGCTAACATTATCAAGAGACAAAGTAACATCACCAACAATTTTATCGATATCAAGATTTTTCATTGCAAATTCTACCGAACTCATTATTGCTTCAACATCAATATCTATATTTTCTTCGTTGGTAGAATTTCCCGAACTCATAACCTTAATATTCTTAACACGCTCTAGTTCTTTACGAAGTTTTTTAAGATCTTTCTCGCTAGTTATATTAAGATTTAGTTTAATATTTTTTAAATCTTTATTTAACGATATTTGAGCCTCTTCAATATCTTCCTCAATTTCCTTTAAATCGATCTCGGTATTTGACAAATCCTCTTTTACATTAATCAAATCTTTCTCAACATCACGAATTTCTTTCTCCGACATAACCGACAACTCAATACACTCTTTAATAAGCTTTTTATGGTTTTTATATTCCGATTCGGGAATTACTTTACCATTAACCTCGAGCTTTTTAACAGTGTTTCCATCTATTGCAACTTTTACTCTTTCACCCTTTATTGTTTTGTTTAAATAAAGGTAAGAATCGTTATGGGCAGAAGAGTAAAAGATATTCTCATCGGAGTCGGTGCTTAATTCACATAAAGATGATTTTTTTTCTTCCTCTTTAACTATATCATCCGACTTGTCTATACACTCATCAACTAAATGTTTATACTTTTGGTAATCCGACTCAGGAATTACTTTTCCATTTATTTTTAGTTTAACAACAGAACTTCCATTAAGAACAAGAAGCACATTTTTATCGTTAATCTTATGAGTTATTGACGTATACTGACTAGCATTTGAAAAATAATCAACAGAATCAACACTAAAACTATTTCCCTTAATTACCATTGAACCACTTTGGTCGTCAATGTAAATTACATTATTTGCTTCAATATCTTCAGAAACTTTTCTAACAATATTACTATCATCTTTAGCAATTACCTTAACCAACTGACTAGAGCTAGACGAAGATTTTTTACCATCGGTAACTCCAACTGAGTTAGTGTGAGTTTTCTGAACATTAAGTCCCTTGTTATCAGAACCAAAACTATCGTCATTATTTACCCTATAAGGAACCACTATTCGATTCTTTTCAGATGCTAATGCTTTCTTAACACACTTATCAACCACTTTCTTATACTTGTAATAATCCTTCTGATCTATTATCTCACTATTTATTTTTAAATGAGACAACTTATCTCCATCAAGAATAGCCATAACTGATTGACCATCTGAGTTTCCTTCAATACAAACAAAATTCTGGCTTTCCGATGTATGAACAATATTATCAGACGAACATTTGTAGGTTCCTGTTCTTGAAATAGTAAATCCACTATTATAAGTTATTGTTGAACTTGAACCATTAGCACCCTTCAACGAAGTAGAATCTCTTAATCCAAAACTATAATGATACTTTTCTTTTTCCTTATCAACTTGCTTATCAATATTAGCCGAAGCATCGAGCAAAGCATTTTGTAATGTAGAGTTTGGTTTATTAACGTTAGAAGCAAAAGCAAGTGTCGATATTACCAACAACAGTGCTATTGGCAAAATCATTTTTTCTCTCAAATTACTTTTCATATTATTATCTTTTAAAAGTCTTGAAATTCGTAAATACAATTTTTGTTTATTACTAGACAACGCTAAGGCCATTTGCGGTTTAGCTATACTTTTCTCAATAACCGAAGTAAGAGCTTTAGCATAGATAAGTTTACTGCCCATAATTTTTACGGCAATATCGTCGCAACATTTCTCCCTTTCGTCGTCCATAGCAGAGGTTATCCACCAAATGGCGGGGTGATAGAAAAACAACGATTCTATTACGACCACTATAATATTTACCAAAAAGTCGCGACGGTAAATATGAGCTAGCTCGTGAGCCATAATAGCTTCAATCTGATTGTAAGGCATTCCAGTAAGTAATCCTGCAGGTAATAACAAAACTGGTTTTAAATGCCCCATAACCATAGGAACTTTCACTGTCATCGACTCTAAAACTTTAACGCATCGGAGAATTCCAATACGCTGGCAAAGCTTTTCGAATAGTTGAATGAAAGTTTTATCATTAATAGGTGTACTATTCCGTTTAATATTTTCGACATACAAAAAGCCAAACACTATTTTTAAAATATATAGCATTATTCCAATCAACCATATAAAAACAATGGTGTTAACATGGGCATCGATAAAGGATGTAATTGTTGCCAAAACCGACTGGGGTTGACTTGCAAATACAATATTTGGAACTATTAACTTAGATGTATTCACAACTGCGGTGTTAACAGCAGCTGGTGTGTATACAACAAAAAAAGTTATAACAAAACTTACCAGCGAAAACACTAATGAAGCCAACATAAAATTAAACTTAAGGCTTGGAGTGTTTTTACGACTGATTAACAAAACTGTTTTTAGAACAATAGCTATTACCAATATTTGCCAAATACTGTGTACCAACGACCATCCTATTGCTTTCTGAAATTCTACAGTTAAAAAGCTAAATTCCATAATCAATAATTACTGGTTATTGTTTTCTTTTTCAATTTCGTTAATTAAACTCTTAATTTTTTCGAGCTCTTCGGTACTTGTTTTTTGCGAACCCAAGGCACGCATAACAAGTTTTACTGCCGACCCTTCGAATACCGAATTCATAAGTTTGCTTATCATCATATTTTCGGTATCCTCTTTTTGTAATTCGGCCTTATAAATATGTGTTCGTTTATCTTTTTCGCGCGAAAGCAAACCTTTATCGAACATAATTTGCATTGTTTTTAAAGTTGTGGTGTATCCCACCTCGCGCTTTTGGTTTAGAATATCATTTATCTGCTTAACATTACAGTCGCCTTCAGACCACAATATTTGCAGAATCTCTAACTCACTCTCGGTTGGTTTGTACTTTTGCATAACAGTTTAAATTTTATCTACGAACACTTTCGTAATACAAATATATAGATATAATTTAAAAAAGAAAGTTTAATTACGAAAAACTTCGTAATTAAACTTTCTAAAGGTAGAATCCTGATTTTATGGGTTAACCAGAACTATATCCATTTAACTAAACAAAAATCTTGACGATGCGGAAGATTTGGATTTTTTGCATAGATCCTAATTCCTATATCGAATACACCTGGTTCTTCAGGGATTATATCTAAAGAATAAGTAACAATATTACCTTCTGATTTTATATTGTTAAACTCTTGAGTATACTTTACTACCACATTATTATCTTCGATAGATTCGGCAACAACCAACTCTACTCCCACATCGTTACTAACAATTCTATTTAACTTTAATACAACTTCAATTTTATATTTTTCGCCAATAACAATTGGCTCCTTTGAAGTGTCTACTTGATTAACAGATACAATTTCAATATCGTTCCAGTTACTCGATACATACTTTTTCCAAGCAACAATATCTTTAGCTAATTTAAAATCGTCTTCTTTAATTTGTTTCCCCCTTACAAAAAGCTTATTGTAGAATTTATTTTCGTAATCATATAGCATTCTACTTGAAGTAAAATTAGGAGCAACTTGAGCCATTGAATTTTTAATATACCCAACCCATTTTTCTGGAATATTCGATCTATTTGTCTGATAATATGAAGGAATAATATCATTCTCAATTATACTATACATTGTTTCAACATCAAGAGCATCTTGAAATTCGTTATCGCTATATGTCTGTTCTTGAGGCAAAGCCCAACCAGCATCGGGTTTATATCCTTCAACCCACCAGCCATCTAGAACACTAAAATGCAAAACACCATTAACTACGGCCTTCATACCACTAGTACCCGAGGCTTCCATAGGCCGCACAGGATTATTTAACCACACATCGACACCCTGAACCATATGGCTAGCTAATTCCATATCGTAATTCTGTAAGAATATTACTTTTCCTATAAACTCGGGCGTTTTTGAAAGCTCAACAATTCGCCTTATTAGCGTCTGCCCTTCGGTATCGTTAGGATGTGCCTTTCCTGCAAAAATAAATAAAACCGGTCTGCTAGGATTGTTAACAATTTTACTGAGTCGTTTAAGATCTGTAAATAACAAATAAGCCCTTTTATATGTAGCAAACCGACGAGCAAAACCAATAGTTAACACATTCTCTTTTAAGCTATTTCTAATTTCTATAATCTGTTTTGGGTTATCGAATTTTACAGTTTCGGGCTCTAAAAGTCGCTTTTTAATATACGCAATCAGATTATTTTTTTGAATTTTTCTAACATTCCAAATTTTATTATCGGAAATATTTAAAATACGCCTTCCACAGTTATTAGAATTTCTCTGAAAATTTTCACCAAGCTCTTCCATACAGAACTCTTTCCACTCTTTTGATACCCAAGTGGAAAAATGAACACCGTTAGTTACATATCCAATATGCAACTCATTAGGATAATAACCCGGCCACATATCTTTAAACATCTGTTTTGTAACATCACCATGAAGCATACTAACTCCATTCATCTCTTGCGAAAGGTTAGTAGCCAAAAAGCTCATCGAAAATTTTTCGCTTAGGTTATTTGGATTCAATCGTCCTAATTTCATAAACTGATCCCAACTAATTTTTAAGCGATGCGAATAATGAGATATGTAGGTACGAAGCAAACTTTCTTGAAAAGTATCGTGCCCAGCCGGAACAGGGGTATGCGTTGTAAATAACGACGACGAACGAACAACTTCTAAAGCCTCGTCAAATGACAAAGCATCCTCTTTTATTAAATTAGTCAATCGTTCGACACCTGTAAATGCAGCATGACCTTCGTTGCAGTGATAAATGTCGGGATTTATCCCCATAGCTCTGAGTGCTCTTATACCTCCAATACCCAAAACTAACTCTTGTTTTAACCTGTTTTCTGAATCGCCACCATACAATTGACTAGTAATAACACGATCTTCTGGAATATTTTCGTCTAAATCTGTATCTAACAAATAAAGATAATTTCTCCCCACGTTAACTAACCAAACTCTAACATATACATTTCGACCTGGAAGAACTATCACAACCTTTAAGATATTACCATCTTTGTCTTTAACAGCAGTAACAGGAATTTTCGAGAAGTCCTGCGACTGGTAAATAGGTATCTGTTGACCAATTGACGATATTTGTTGCATAAAATATCCAAACCTATAAAGCAATCCTACACCAATAATATCTATATTTTTATCACTTGCCTCCTTTAAATAATCGCCTGCTAAAATTCCTAAACCACCAGAATAAATTTTTAATGATGTATGAATTCCAAACTCCATCGAGAAATAAGCAATCTTAGGTTCAGTTTGCTCCGATTTCAATTTCATATAATTGTTAAACCTATCGAAAACCGCTTTTAGTTTACTTAAAAACTCTTCGTCCTTTGACAATTTTAAATATCGACGCAAAGAAATTTTCTCCAAAAACAGAAATGCATTGTATCCTATTTCTCTCCATAATTCTGAATCAATACTCTCAAACAAATCTATTGCATCATGATTCCAACTCCACCAATAATTTCGCGATAAAAGATCCAGAGCCTCCAATTTCTTTGGAATATTTTTTTTCACCAAAAGCCTAGTCCAGTTGGGTTTGCTAATAACTATATCAACAGATGGTTTTAATAATAACTCCTCTCTATCTTGATATGTAAGCTTATCAATACGGCCACTAACCTTTGTTAAAGCAATATCGAATGCATTATAATAGTAGTTTATTAAATTATCCCAAAGAGCAATTTTTGATACATCAAAAGCATTGTTACAAATCTCTTGTTTACGATTACTATCAAACTCCGAGAACGAAAGAATTTTTTCTGAAATCAACTTAACAACCTCTTCCTCATTAAAATCGGTTCGTTCAATCACCTCAATACCTGGATGATCTTGGATGCACTTATCTTTTACCCATAACCCAAAACCAGCAAGGGTAGTAGTTAATGTTGGAACTTTAAAAGCGAGACTTTCAAGTGGTGTATAGCCCCATGGTTCGTAATATGAAGGGAAAAGAGTAATATCTAAACCTACCAACATTTGGTAATATGTTTTATCAAATATCCTGTCGTAACCATCAAGATAACAAGGAATAAAAAACATCTTAACTCTATCTTGTTCTTTATTATTTAGACCCAAACTTCTAGCCATATTAAGAATTGGGTCGTTGTCGATATCTAATAAATAATGCGAAATATGATTATTGGATAATTGAATAATATTATCATTATCCATTAAATTATGAAACACATCTTTTCTAGATCCATGATGCCCCGCAGGCACCATAATAAAAGCAAGTATATCTTTAGTTAAAGTTTTACTGCTATTTAATTTAGCCAAAGATTTAAGAAGTACATCGATACCCTTATTTTTAAACTCATATCTACCACCAGTCCCCAAAAATATACTATCGTAAGAGACACTGTAACCCAACAGAGCCTCGGCTACTTCGTGGAATTTCACACGAGCCTCAATTTTTTGCAATTTATACTCATCGTCACTGGGAACAATAGTATCGTCAAAACCATTAGGAGTAATAATATCAACCTCTTTCGACAAAAAAGCCTTACATTCCGATGCTGTAATCTGACTAACAGTAGTAAAACAGTCAGCATTAATAGCCGAGACTTTCTCTAACGAATGCTTGGCAACCACCTTGTATTCATGGGCCTTCATTTCAGGATTATAACTATCTATTTGATCGTACAAAGGAAGATTATTACCTGCAATAGACCGCCCCAAAACAGTAGCATGAGTAGTAAAAAGTGTTGCTATTTGCTTTGCATTTGTCTTTAAATAAAGCAGGCCGCAACCAGTCATCCATTCGTGAAAATGAGCAACTATTTTATGACTGCGACTCAAAAAATAACTAGTATAACTCTCTATAACCTTACCTGCTGCATATCCAAACAGAGCAGGCTCAATATATTCCCACGAACCCGATATTGAATCAAGTTTATACTCGTCCCAAAAAACTCTTAGTATGAAGTCTTTTTGTGAAATATAACTAGAGAAATCGACTAACACAGCTATTGGTTTGCTTTTAATATTCCAACGCCCCACTCTAAAGCGCAAACCATTTGCCGCCGATTTCTCGCGCCACGATTTAAAAAGCTGAACGTCTTCGATAAACTCTGGATACTCAGTTGCATGATGCACAATATCGGGACCTATAAAAATATGATTTCCTTTGAATTGCTTAGCCAAAGTAGTTGCCTTAGTCGAAATCACTGTGTGAATTCCACCAACCTTATTGCATACTTCCCAACTAACTTCAAATAGATAATCGGGAATATTAGTTTCGTTTGACATATTAAATCAGGTTTTAGATATTTGGTTACAGCTAACAGATATTAGGCATTCATTTCAATTTTTCGATAACTTCGCTAAATCTTTAATTTGCTAAATCACTATTTCAACAAAAACAAATAAACTATTCAACATATTTTTCTTGTCTTTGCTTAGCTTTTGTTTTACGAGGGATATTTTGTCTGATAAGATCAGGCTTAACATCATTTTTAGATTTCAAAAGGCTATTAAACTCATCAATTTTCCTCTGATAATAGGCAATCATCTGACTTATTTCTGATGAAGAATAATTACGGACATCAATTTTTTGTTCTTCTAAATATTTATCAACCCGCATCATAAAATCGCTCAAAACATTCATATAATTAATAAATGCATCGTATGGCGAATCGTATGGATTAAAATACTTATGAACATCACCGTCGGAAAACCACTTTGTACACATATAGTAAAAGTGATCGCTTGTCTGCAGATATTTCCAGTCGCGAAGCAAGTTTTGGTCAATTACAAAATTCATTTTATCTAAAAGCGAATAGAGTTTATTAAAAGCCTCGTCTTGTAAATTATTGCCAAGCCAAGCAGTAAGGTCACGCTCTTCGTCGGCCCACGATATTGGATATTGAACATGCATTTTTGCTACTGGCTGATGCTTTTCTATTGCCTGCGATGGAGTTAAAAACTCAAAGTTAGAATTAGAAAATACTCGTTTAGGAAGATTACGCATAAAATCAAAAATTCCCGTTTCTTCCCACTGGTGTTCACCAAAGGTTTCGTAATCCATAAAAAGGTTAACAATTTCATCGCCTTCATCGATTGAATTTAGCCAATGAACAAATTTTTCTGTGGTAAGAGGCCACTCTCCCCATGCTTGGTTCGAAAAACGAAAAGCAATATCGTCGCTTAAGGTAAAATTCTTTAGCAGCAACTTTAGCTTTGGGTTAATTGCATTATTATAAACAAAGTTTGGACTTTTCCATCCTAAAATATGCTTTGCTCCTTCAGATAACATTCCCTTGAATCCCATATTTGCAATGTCATTTCCAATATTATCGGAATATATTAACTCGGTATTTCGAAAAACAGTGGGCGTTTGATTGAAGTGTTGTTGAATCTTTTTTCTATGAAGCTCAATTTGTCTGGTAAACTCAGGTAAACTGCGTAACGACGATAATGAGTGCGAATATGTTTCAGACAAAAATTCAACACAACCTGTTTCTGCTAAACGCTTAAAACTTTCCAAAACATCGGGGGCATACATCTCAAACTGGTCAATAGCAGTTCCCGAAATTGAGTAACTTATTCTAAATTTTCCATCACTCTCATTAATAAGATCAAGAAGCAGCTTATTTGTTGGCAAGTAACACTTTTCTGCAACTTTGCGAATTATCGATTTATTTAAATAGTCATCGAAATAATCATGATTTTCGGCAATATCAAAAAACCTATATCTACGTAATCTATAAGGTTGATGAACCTGAAAATAAAAGCAAATTGTCTTCATTTTTAAACTAATTATTAACTGAATGATAAATATTATTGATTTTTTTAGCAGCATCCTCCCACTTAAGAGCGAGCACCTCTTGTTTACCAAGATCTCTAAACATTGTTGACAAACCATCGTAACACAAAAGTCCATAAATAGCATCGGCCATTGCATCTATATCCCAAAAGTCGACTTTTACAGCATGCTTAAGCACCTCAGACACGCCCGATTGTTTCGATATAATAACAGGAACACTGGCTCGCATTGCCTCTAAAGGAGATATACCAAAAGGCTCCGACACCGATGGCATAACATAAACGTCGCTTTTCATAAACATTTTATCGACATCATCGCCCTTTAAAAAACCTGTGAAATGAAATTTATCGCTAATGCCTAACTTGGCAACACGGTCAACCATTCGGTTTAGCATATCGCCACTACCAGCCATTACAAACCGAACATTTTTATATCGCTGCAACACAATATTAGCAGCCTCTACAAAATACTCTGGTCCCTTTTGAAAAGTAATTCGCCCTAAAAAAGTAACAACTTTTTCGGGCACACTCTTTTCCCATCTCTTATGTTCGTAATTTTCTAAATCGAAATCTACTGCATTATGGACAGTAAAAACTTTTGAAGAGTCAATTCCATATCTGTTTACAACAATATTTTGGGTATAGTTACTTACTGTAATAATTTTATCAGCCGCCAACATTCCTTGTCGCTCAATATCAAATACACTTTGATTAATATTCTCGCCAGAGCGATCGAACTCTGTAGCATGAACATGAATAATCAAGGGCTTTCCCGATGCAACTTTAGCTGCAATTCCCGCTGGATATGTTAACCAGTCGTGAGCGTGAATAACATCGAAATTATTAGTGCAAGCAATCTCTTGAGCTATTAATGCATATCTAGAAACCTCTTCCAACAAATCGTGACCATATTTTCCAGTAAATTCGTATTTAGTTTTAAAAATAGTTTGTCTGATGTCTACTTTATCTAAAGTATTTTTCGATTCTATCTCTTTAAATTCTTCAGGCGAAACATAAGGTATAAGATTAGATGCAATATTGAGGAAAGAAACTTTTTTCCAAAACTCCTCAATGGAGATTGATTGTAAATTAACCTCAATATCAGAAGCATTAACAATTTTAACAGCCGAGGCATCCTCGTCTCCGTAGGCTTTAGGTACAACAAACAACACATCAACATTGTTTTTTGCTAATCCTTTCACTAATCCATAGCAGGCGGTTCCTAATCCACCTGTAATATGTGGCGGAAATTCCCAACCAAACATTAATACCCTCATCCTAGCTATATATTTTTTTTATCAATTAACAATTCCGTTCATATCGATTACCAAAAGGATATTTTATAAGTAATCACAAATTATTCATCATAATAATTTTGAGTTTTCAACTTGCAAAGAGAAGACTTAAGAAAGCTTACAAGATATTAGTCTTATACATAAGTATATGATTCTTATATCTTAACAGCTCTATCATCTTATTAATACGTAATATTTCGGCAACGCTCCATGCTTGAGATATTGCACCTCGCGGCTTATGTGGTGGATCGCCATCGAATATTTCGCCAATGGTAGATAATCCATATTCGGCAACATCTTGATGAAAATTATTTACAATCTTCTCAATAAAAGGCAAAGAACTAATTCCATGAACCCGAATATACCCCTCAACAAAATGCCCAAGCAACCAAGGCCAAACAGTTCCCTGATGGTATGCCTCATCACGCTCTTTTTGATTTCCTTGATATTTGCCCTTATAAGTTGAACTATAAGGCGACAATGTTCGCAAACCTTTTGGAGTTAGTAATTCTTTTTCAACAACAGACAATACTCCTGCTTTCTGAAAATCGGAAATAACCGAATATGGTAACGAAACTGCAAAAATCTGATTTGGGCGGACCGATTTATCGATAACATTGTTGTTCACACAATCAAACAAATATCCGCCTTTATCATACCAAAATGTATCGCTAAAAAACTCTTTTATTGTTTCAGGAATACTTTCCCACTCACTAACAAACTCTAAGTCTTTAAATTCAGAAGCAAGCTGAAGAGTAAAACATACTGCATTATACCATAAAGCATTTATTTCTACAGCATATCCCGTACGTGAAGTAACAGGAACACCATCAACAACAGCATCCATCCAAGTAAGAGCTTTTCCTTCTTGCCCCTGCCAAACAAGCCCGTTTGGGTGCATTTTTATGTTAAAATCTAGTCCTTTTCTATATCCTTCGAGAATTGATTTCAAATTAGCTCCATAATCATTCCATATTATAGAGTTATCTTTTAAAGCGTTTGCAAACATCTGTACAGCCCAAAAATACCAGAGAGGAGCATCAACAGAATTAAATGAGGCATTACTACTCTCTCCAATATTAGGAAACAACCCATTTTGTAACTCTTTTGACATAGTGTCGAGTACCATTTTACACGACTTTAAATCGCCACGAGATATTGTTAATCCTGGTAACGAAATAAAAGTATCGCGTCCCCAGCGTCCAAACCATGGATATCCCGCAATAATATTCATTGATTCATCATCCTTAGCCAAGAATTGTTGAGCAGAATTTTCTAACAATCCAATAAAATCATTACTAACAGGATATTTTTTTAATTGTGAGTTAAATAATGAATGGAGCTCATCAACATCTTCTTCACTAGTTGAAGCCGAAAAAACAATCGACTCTCCTTTTTCTATTGTCACCTCGAAAAATCCTGGCTCAAAAAGATCTTCCTGGTAATCGTACCCCCTGTTTAACTCTTCGATATATTCAATATTATAATACCAATCTGGAGCGGGAATAAATTCTACACTCTTAGAAAACTGCATATTTAACCATGGAAACGGTTTGTACAATCGCGATTTTATACCATTTTTTACCTTGTTGCATTTTACATTAGCTTCGATATTTGCCTTTGAAAGCTTATGAATATCGCGAAAAGCTAAAAAAGGCTGAATGCGCAAAGTTGTTTCAGAATGGCAATCAACTAGAGTGTACCTTATCAAGAATTGCTCTTTTTCATCAACCAACAACAACTCTTTTTTTAATACTACATCACCAACACCGTATGTAATTGTTGGTATTGGATTGCTAGTAAAACTGGTAATATATTTATGTCCATGAGGTTGATAAACTGCTATTCCAGGATATTTATGAATGCCTAAATAAAACGATTTACCATGCTGTAATATGGTTTCATCAACCGATGATAAAAGCAAATGTGGCTTATTATCGAATTGTTTCAATGGAATTACTAACATCCCATGATACTTTCGGGTATTACAGAGAATAACTGTTGAATTTAAAAATCCACCAGCTCCATTTGTTAATAAGATCTCTTTCTTTAAGGAATTACCTAAATTTATCAACTCCTCCTTAGAAAAAACAAGTTCTGCCATGTCATAATATTAGAAAGTTCTCAATAAGTTAGGGAATTTCCATCAACAATGACAGCATGAATTATTTAGAAGTATTAATTTTTATCAAAATATAATTAGGTAGAATATTTGTATTCAAAAAAGAATCTGTAATAGTTTATGATAGGTTATAATTTTATCTAGTTTAGAGACTTTTATAATTGTCTTTTAATATCATTTTACTACAAAAGAAAAAAGACGCTGTGAATAGCGTCTTTACAATTTTATTTTTTCCAATTAGCTTGATAAAAATTGTATCCCGAATAGAGTACAAAGATCATCCAAATACCACGATACAACCAATTATTCATCTCCATAAACAGTATTTGTGCATGGTCTGGATTGTTAACAATATTTACAATTATAACAGCTAAACTAAACAGAGCTATAAATAGCGATGGTAATTTTTTCATTTTAATTATTTGTTATTACCGCTAAGACTCAAAAGTGCTAAGTTGTTTTTATAACTATTCGCAACAGTTTGGTACTTCACAGTAGATTATATTTATTACACTACAACTATTAGTTAACCTACACTTAGGTTATTTAAAAAACCTCACAATATATAAATACAAATAACTAATTTCTGTTAATTGGTAAATCTATATAAAAAGATGTTCCTTTTCCTACTTGGCTTTCAACGGTAATTATTCCATTATTCATTTCAACAAACTCCTTACAAAGAATTAAACCCAATCCTGTTCCTTTTTCTTTTTCTGTTCCAGGTGTCGATATCGATTTATCTATCCTGAAAATATTTTCGAGTTGTTCTGTTTTCATACCAATACCATTATCTTCAAAGTTAATTACCACCTTATTTTCAACAACTTCAGAACCTACAATTACTTCACCACCATGCTTAGTGAATTTTATTGCATTATTTATAAGATTTCCAAAAACAGTGTTCATAGAGTCGGCATCGCAATAGACAAAAATGCTATCAGGAATAGCGTTAATAAGATTAATGTTTTTATTAGATGCAAACGACTTATATGGTAAAATACTATTATTCACAATTTTGTTTAAATTTATTCTGTCAGGGTTTAAAACAATTTGATCTTGTTGCGACTGAGCCCAAGTTAAAAGATTATTAAGCAACAGGTATGTATTTTTTGATGTTTCGCTTAACTCTTTAATAAATACTGTAGCAGTTTCTCTATCAATTGTCTCAATACGTCTCAAAAACAATTCAGACATACTCATTATTGAACTAAAAGGATTTTTTAAATCGTGGGCTATAATTGAGAAAAACTTATCTTTTGTAGCATTCGATTCTTTAAGTTTCTGAACAACTACATCAAGTTCTTCGAGTGTTGCAGTTAGCTCCTCTTTCTGATTATAAATAACTTTATTTTTAGATCTAAGCCAATAATTAGTCTTACGCTTATGACGAAGATTAATATAAATAGAAATTAGAACAAGTGAGATAAAAACAATTCCAATTATTAAAGACCCTATATAATGTCGCTGACGAAGAGCTTTCTGATTTAAATTGTATGATTCTATCTTCAGATTTGAATTATTCTTTTCACTTTGTGCTAATTTGTATTCATACGACAATTCATTTATTCTATTTTTATTTATTCCTGTTATTAAAGAATCTTTATATGCATTAATTTTTATTAAATGTTTATTAGCCTTCTCAAAATCTTTAATTGCCACATAAAATTTATAATTTACATATTGTGCTACTATAACATCAACAAAAACACCAGATTTATTGGCCAATTGTAACGCATTATTACAATTAACAAATGCATCATTATACTTTTTTTGTGAAATATAAGAATCTGCCAATCCCGAATAAACCAAAATACAACTTGACGCATCACTTATCGATATACACTTAGATAACAAACTATTACCAACCAAAATTGAGCTATCACTCTTCCCATCCATACTTAAAGCAAAGCAAAATTTTGATCCAATACGTGTTTCATATTCTAAGCTATTTATATTTTTTGCTATAATGTAACCACGTTTAGAAAAATTAGCGGCATCGCTATATTTAAATTCTTTTAGATAAGCATCGGCTAAACTCAGACATACAGTCATTTTTCGATACTCAATGCCTTGTTTTGAATTAATTCTATACGATTCTTTTAGTTTTTCTATTCCCTTATCCAGTTCACCTATTTCTACATAAATATCACCTATAAATTTTAAAGCAATAGAAGCTAACACTTTGAACTCTCCATTTCCTGCAAAATCTAATGCCTTATTGTAATATTCTATAGCTTTCGATTTCCGACCATTATTGTTATAATTAATTCCTCTATTTATAAAAGAATAAATAACAGAAAGAGTATCGTTTATCTGCATCCCTACGTCATAAACTTTTTTAAAATACTCTTCGGCCTCTTCAAAATTATTTTCGTCGCGTGCAACAAGTCCCTTTGAATTATAATATTTAACCAAAATATAGCTAGGCTTTGTTGTATCGACATATTCAAGCGATTTAGTAGAGTATTTTATAACACTGTCATTCTTTTCGCGATAATACCAATACGAACTATAATTTGAATAGGCATAAGCAATACCTTGTCTATAATTTAACAACTTAGCCAACGATATTGCCTTATTATAATACAGCAAAGTACTATCTAAATCAATTTGATTATAAGATCTAGAAATATCATTTAAAATATCAACTCTCTCTTTATAGCTATATATAGATAGTCTTTGCTTAAGAGTATCAATACTATTTTGTGCAGAAATAAAGATCGAAAAACTTATAAATACAATCAGGGAAAAGAAAAACCTCATGCTCACAATTTAAATCCGTCAGTAAATATAGCAATATAAACATCATCAAATGTTGTAAAATATCTAAAATAAAACTACATCCGCTCTATTATTTATATATTTGAGCGCAACTATTTTGATATAAATAAACTATTCAGCTTTTTCCTTGTCAAAAGGCGCGAATAAACTAATGATTAATAAAATAACAATAAATACTAATTTTTAAACACTAAAAAGAAGATGAAAAAAGCATCAATCTTGTTTTTGTCGGCTGCCACATTATTTATGTCGGCGTGTAATTGCGACAAAACATGCAAAGAGGGCGAAAATCCTTTCTTTGCCGAGTACACTACTCCTTTCCAAGTGCCTCCGTTTGATAAAATTTCAAACGAAGACTATATGCCAGCTTTTGAAGAGGGCATGAAACAACACAAAGCTGAAATTGACGCTATTGTTGCAAACCAAGAAGAGCCTACTTTCGAAAACACTATCCTTCCTTTTGATAAGGCAGGTAAGCTTTACGGAAAAGTAGCTACTGTATTTTACTCACTAAAGGGTGCAAATACAAACGATTATATCGACTCATTAGCTCAAGTTCTTTCTCCAATTATGAGTAAGCACGGAAGCGATATTTCGTTAAACGAAGATCTTTTTAAAAAGATTAAAACTGTTTACGAGAAACGTAACGAAAGTAATCTTGATGCTCAACAAATTCGCGTTGTAGAGAAATACTACCAAGATTTTGTTCGCAATGGAGCAAACCTTTCTCCTGAAGATAAAGAGAAAATGAGAGCTATTGACGAAGAAATGTCAATGACATCTTTAAAACTTGGTCAAAACCTATTAAACGAGACTAATGCATTTAAATTAGTTATCGACAATAAAGAAGACTTAGATGGTTTGCCAGAAGCTGTTGTAGCAACTGCTGCCGACGATGCTAAAGCACAAGGTTTAGAGGGTAAATGGTTATTTACAACTCAAAAACCAAGTATGCTTCCTTTCTTAACTTATTCTACTAAGCGTGATCTTCGCGAGAAACTTTACACTGGTTACTTTATGCGTGGTAACAACGATAACGAAAACGACAACAAAGTTCTTTTCGATAAGCTTGTTAACCTACGTGTACGTCAAGCAAAACTTATGGGTTATAATAACTTTGCTGAGTATGTAATTGAGAAAAACATGGCTAAGACTCCTGAGACTGTTATGACTTTCTTAAACGAGCTTTGGACTCCTGCTATTGCAAAAGCTAAGCAAGAGGTTAAAGATATGCAAGAGATTGTTGATGCAGAAGGTGGCAAATTCAAAATTGCTTCTTGGGACTGGTGGTATTATGCTGAAAAAGTTAAGAAGGCTAAATACGATCTTGAAGAGTCAGAAATTCAACCTTACTTTGAATTAGGAAATGTACGCAATGGTATGTTCCATGTAGCTACAAAACTTTACGGTATTACTTTCGAAAAACGTACTGATTTACCTGTTTACCACAAAGATTGTGAAACATGGGAAGTAAAAGAAGCTGATGGAAAACACCTAGGTGTTGTTTATTTCGACTGGCATCCACGTGCTAGCAAGCGCGGTGGTGCTTGGTGTGGTGGTTTCCAAGATGCAGGTTGGGAGAATGGTAAAAAAGTTGATCCAATAGTTTCTATTGTTTGTAACTTTACTAAACCAACAGGCGATACTCCTGCTCTTCTTACTTGGGACGAGGTTACTACTATGTTCCACGAGTTTGGTCACGGTCTACACGGATTATTTACTACTGGTAAATACTCTCGTACAGCAGGATCTGTTCCAAGAGACTATGTTGAGCTTCCATCGCAAGTAATGGAGAACTTTGCAGCAGAGCCAGAAGTACTTAAAGTATATGCTAAGCATTACAAAACTGGCGAGGTTATCTCTGACGAACTTATTGCTAAAATGCAAAAAGCTGGTACATTTAACCAAGGTTTTGCTACTTCTGAATATTTAGCTGCTTCTATCCTTGATATGTCTTTCGAAACTTTAACAGAAGAGAAAACTCGCGACGTTGTTGCTTTCGAAAAAGAGGCTATGGACAAAATTGGTTTAATTAACGAGATTTGGCCTCGTTACCGTACAACATACTTTAACCATATTTTCAGCAATGGTTACGCTGCTGGTTACTATGTGTACATTTGGGCTGCCGTTCTTGATGCTGATGCTTTCGATGCATTTAAACAATCGGGCGATATCTACAACCAAGAACTTGCTGCTAAATTCCGTAAGCACTGCTTAAGCGAATGTGGTAACGACGAAGGAATGGTTCAATATGTTAAGTTCCGTGGTCAAGAGCCTTCAAAAGAGCCTTTATTAGTTCGTAGGGGTCTTAAATAATCTAAGATTTCACGCAAAATATTTGGGCGCTCATTAATTTGAGCGCCTTTTTTTGTAGTATAATTATAGGTGTTAATATAGATGCTAGTTATGATTGGCTAATTTATCATCATTCAGAAATAATTGCCTAATCTAATTACAATTT
>JAFGOQ010000134.1 GCA_016926405.1 Bacteroidales bacterium | reverse complement strand
GAAGTGGTTCTGAAGGTAGAACAGAAAGAGTAAAATGTTTAATCATTGGATCAGGACCTGCAGGATATACAGCTGCAATTTATGCTTCGAGAGCAAATTTAAACCCGTTAATGTACGAAGGATTACAACCTGGTGGACAACTAACAACAACAACCGAAGTTGACAATTTCCCTGGTTATCCAGAAGGAGTTACAGGTCCTGTTTTAATGGAGGATCTTAAAAAACAAGCTATTCGCTTTGGTACAGATATAAGATTTGGATTGGCTACAAAAGCAGAGCTAACAGGAGACATCAAAAAAATTGAAATCGACTACAAAGATACTATAGAAGCAGAAACTGTTATCATTGCAACTGGCGCTTCAGCAAAATATCTTGGATTAGAAAGCGAAGAGAAATTTAAAGGATCAGGTGTTTCGGCATGTGCAACATGCGACGGCTTTTTCTATAAAGGTTTAGATGTGGCTGTTGTTGGCGGTGGCGACACTGCTGCCGAAGAAGCAGCCTACCTTGCTGGCCTTTGTAATAAAGTATATTTAATTATCAGAAAAGATTATATGCGTGCATCAAAAGCAATGCAAGAACGTGTAGAAAAAACAGAAAACATTGAAGTTATTTACAATACCAATACTAAAGAAATTCTTGGAAACATGATGGGTGTTGAAGGAGTTCTGTTAGAAAACAACAAAGGCGAAGAACGCAAAATTGATGTGAAAGGATTTTTTGTTGCTATTGGTCATAAACCAAATTCTGATATTTTTACAGAGTTAGATAAAGACGAAATTGGTTATATAAAAACAATTCCAGGAACTTCAAAAACCAACATCCCTGGTGTTTTTGCCATTGGCGATGTACAAGATCCACACTACCGTCAAGCTATCACTGCCGCAGGTTCAGGGTGCATAGGTGCGCTTGATGCCGAAAGATATTTAGGAAGCAAGAAGTAGGATTTTACTATCAAAAAAAGGCAGGTGAAAATAAATTTTCTCCTGCCTTTTTAATTTAAAACAAACCGCCCTATCCATTACAGACAGAGACGGCTTGTTTACGGAAACATAATATTTTGATTACATAATTTACTTTTCAATATTAGGAAGTTCTAAGCCGTATCCTTTTTTGCGATCTTCGGCCTTAAGCATAAAGGCAACAATTATTGCCAAACCTCCTAAAGAGGCAAATATCATCATAGGAATAGTATAGTCGTATTGGGTTTTTGTAACACCTGCAATTACTTCACGCGATATAATACAATACTCTTCTAAAACATATCCTATTACCAATGGAACTCCCATAAGCCCCCAGTTCTGAACCCAGAATATAAGGGCATAAGCTGTTCCAAGTTGTCTTTCGTCGATAATTTTCGGAACCGATGGCCACATAGCCGAAGGTACTAACGAAAATGTTATCCCTAAGAAAAGAATTAATACAAGAGCAACTATCCAGTTATTTAAAAAAGGGACAGAAAAGAATGAGTGAACTAATAAAAGCATAATTGAACCAATTAACATAATGGTAGCTCCTTTACCTTTCCTATCGTAAATATTACCAAATAAAGGAGTAAGCAAAATAGTACCAAAAGGTAATAAGCTAGGTATTGCTCCAGCATACTTAGGATCTAAGCCAAACTTATTTACCATTAAATCGGAAGCAAAATATAGAAATGGAAAAACACCAGAATAAAAAAGCACACAAAGCAATGCAATTAACCAGAACCCTTTATTAAAAACCACTTTTTTAATATCAGATACTTTAAACTCTTCCTCATCTCCATTAAGATCTTCTTTAAGCTCATTATCCAGCTTCCTGTCCATGAATGTATACAAGATAAAGGCAATAAACCCAGCAACAAGAAGTCCTAATCCAGCAGCCACTGGAGCTGATAATGAAGGAATACCGTTAACACCAAAAGCTGTAGCAATTGATACAGGAACAGCTAAGGCCAATGCCGTACCTAAACGTGCAGTTGCCATCTCAAGCCCCATAGCTAAGGCTAGCTCTTTCCCTTTAAACCATTTCACAATAATTTTTGAGACAGTGATTCCAGCGATCTCAACACCCATTCCAAAAACGGCAAAACCAAAAGCTCCAATAGCAATTTGAGCCTTAACACCAAGAATAAGAGCATCGGGTGCATAGTTAAACAAATTTTCAATTGCTGCATATTGGAAACCTGTACCAATGATCATTGTTATAGCTGCTCCTAAACCAGTAAATCTAACACCAAATTTGTCAAGGATAATACCTCCAAAGATTAGCATTAAGAAGAAGACATTAAACCAGCCGTAAGCACTGTTCCACAGACCAAAATCAGCACTATTCCAGCCCATATACTCTTCTAACAAGGGCTTTAAAGGAGAAATAACATAGTTAATATAATAACCTGTTAACATTGTAAACGAGACAATAGCCAAAGCTGTCCAGCGGGCACTCTTTGAGTCTCGTAGAGTTTTTAAAACTTTTTCTTTCATAATAGATTTTATTAGTTGTTTTAAGGTTTGACTGCACTAATTTAACACAAAACACTGCTATTTCAAACACCTACTAATCAATAAAAACATCACAATTCATCATTAACCGTTTAAAAACATGATGAAATAAGGGTTTCCGAGGTTTACAATAGTTGAATTTTTTATCAAACAGCTTAAAAAAAATATTATTCTCAAAAAGTTAACTTTGTCTTAATACAGTTGTAATATTTCTTTAGTATTATTGTTTGTTATTACATATACTACTATGAACAATTCCGATTATAAAATTTTACTTGTTGATGACGAAGAAGACATTCTGGATTTTGTAGGTTACAACTTACGTAAAGAAGGATACAATGTTTTCACGGCAAACAATGGAAATGAGGCTATAGCTAAAGCAAGAGAGATAACACCACACCTAATTATTCTAGATGTAATGATGCCCGAACTCGATGGCATAGAAACATGCGAAGCAATACGCGAAATACCAACCATGGAAGACACAGTTATTGCTTTTCTTACTGCTCGAAACGAAGATTACTCACAGATTGCAGGATTCGATGCTGGCGGCGACGATTATATCACCAAGCCCATAAAACCAAAAGTACTTGTAAGCCGTGTTAAAGCACTCTTAAAACGATCATCTGTAGTTAACTCTCAAAATAATATTGAAGATACCACTGGAATAATCGTTGACAAAGAAAGATATATTGTAATAAACAATGGAGAGGAGCTTAACCTTCCAAAAAAAGAATTTGAACTTTTAACCCTTTTACATTCGAAACCTGAAATAGTTTTTACTCGCGAAGAAATTTACAGTAAAATTTGGGGGCAAGAGATAATTGTTGGAGACAGAACGATAGATGTCCACATTCGAAAACTAAGAGAGAAACTAGGTGATCAATATATTAAAACTGTAAAAGGTGTTGGATATAAGTTTATGCTCTAGATGACAAAAAAACACTCTTTGAATTAATTCAAAGAGTGTTTTTTTTACACTAATATCTACTCAACATACAATACCAATCCTTTAAGATAATCACCCTCGGGATGGAAAATATTAACAGGATGATCAGCTGGTTGATTTAGTTGATGTAATATTCTTACATTACGCTTAGCATTTGCTGCAGCAACAAAAACCGATCGTTTAAAGTTCTCTTTTGAAACAACTTGAGAACACGAAAAAGTGAAGATAATTCCGCCTGGGCGAATTTGTTCTAAAGCCCGCTGATTTAATCTCTTATAAGCTTGTAATGCATTATCCAATTTATTTAAATGCTTTGCAAAAGCAGGTGGATCAAGAACTATCAGATCATATTTTTGATCGATATTACGTAAAAATTCAAAAGCATCAACGGCAAAAGAAGTATGAGGTGCATCGCTACCAAAATTCTCTTTTACATTAATATCAGTAAGGTCAACAGCCTTTTGCGAAACATCGACAGAACATACCGACTTGGCTCCACCACGCAAAGCATAAACAGAAAATCCTCCAGTATACCCAAACATATTAAGAACATCTTTTCCTTTAGAATACCCCTCTAAAAGCTTTCTGTTTTCGCGTTGATCGATAAAGAAACCTGTCTTTTGACCCTCTTCCCAATTTACCTTAAACTTATTGCCATTTTCCAAAGCAAACTCTGTTTGGGACTTACCAAAAAGATATTTATCAGAAGCATCAACATCTGCTTTAAACGGAAGCGTTGTAGCACTCTTATTATATATTGCTGTTATTTTCTCACCATATAATTCCTTAATAGCCTCTTCAATTAAGGCCAAATCGCGATACATTCCTACAGAATGACACTGAATTACTGCTGTATCAGCATAAATATCAATAATCAATCCTGGTAAAAAATCTCCCTCTCCATGAATTAATCTGTAAGTATTATTAAAACCTACATTATCAAGTTCGGCATTCTTACGAATAATATAAGCATGCTTTAACCTATCTAAATAGAAGTTTTTATTAATCTCAACAAGCGAAAAAGACAATATTCGAACCGCAATGGATCCTATTTGATAATGACCCACAGCTAAAAATTCGCCTTCACAATCAAATAACTGAACAACTTCTCCCTCTATAGGCTCTCCCTTGATTTTTTTAATCGCACCAGAGAAAATCCAAGGATGCATACGTTTTACAGATTGTTCTTTTCCTTTTTTTAATATTATAGAAATCATAATTAATTTTTACAGATTAGTTGTTTGTAAATTTCACAAGGAACCCAAGCATCAGTAGCTGCATAACGCATTTGTGCTTCAGAAAGTTCCTCGCTCTCCCAGTTCGATAATCGCTGTTTTTTCGATACTTTAATATTAAGAACAATAGCAGCTAATTTTTTTAGCGATTTACTTTTAATATTGTAGTCCTCAGCCATCGATTGCAACTCGACAAAACCTTTAGGCTCGATATTACAAACTTGTCTAATTTTAGAAATATCATCACGTATAGCCACCCCAATTTTCATCACTTTTGGGTCAGATAAAACCTTCTCTATATAACTTGGCAATTCTGTTTTATTTAATCTAAAGAGCCAAGCCTTATCTGTTGTGGCCAATTGCAAAAGAGCAATACCATTAGTAACACCTTTTTTAAATGCAGGTTTTGTTTCTGTATCAAAGCCTAAAATATCAGCATTAGTAATCTCTTTTTCCGCACTCATACACTGCTCCATAGTTTCAACAACTATTATATCTCCTTCAAAGGATTTTAACGGCAGCTCTTCGATCTCCTCGTTACTTATATCATCTCTCATTCCAATGCCTTATAAAAATGTGGAACTACTCCCACTCGTCATCATTTCCTTCTCTATTTTCCTGCTGTCGTTGACTAATAAACCAACTGTCAGAATCGTTTCTCAACTGCTGATTTTTATCCGATTCAGACGATAAATAGTCCTCATCAATTTCTTGTGCATATTCAGAGTTATGAAAAACAAGATAATGAATAGCACGCATAGCGTTAACAGCATATTGTCCCCAAAAGCTCTCGAAATTTTGTTTAACTTCCCAAACGGCATCGTTCATAATCTCGTCGGGACTAATACGATAAAGCATTAAAAAGTCTTTCAAGTCTTGATAGATATCAGCAATATTTTCCGACAAGGTAGCTTCGTATTGCTCAAACTCAACCGATTGTCGAGGATCGTATATCTCTGAGTATTCATCATAAGCGCCAAGCTTATAACTAACCATATCTTTAATAGCTTGCCAATCGTGCTCTTGAATAAATTTCTCGTTTCCATCCTCAAAATTAGGCTCAAGAGTAGGTAAAAGCGATGCTTTTAAATATAATAAAGGCAATAATTTTTGTAACTTGTCAAGAAATTCTCTTCGTGCAATATCCTGACCTTGTTCAAAAAAGAGGCACAACTGATTTGCTACTGTAACAAATTCTATAACCTCTTTAGAATATAAAATTGAATCTAACTGTTCTTCCATATAAAAAAATTTCGCTGCAAAGTTAACATTATTAAGCTACTAACAGTGCTATTCAACTACATTATCAGTCATTGAATACAAACCATCTGTCAATCTTCTTATTACACCCTCGTCAACTAAATAATCCAAAACCGAAATTGTCTCCGATTTAGATACTTTAAGCTTCGATACCACAATATCTAATGATAACGATTGATTATGCAGCAATGTCAATACCTGCTGCTCAAGCTCTTTAAATGAAATATTCTCTTTTCTAAGACAGAAGTCACATTTACCGCAATTAGTCGCATTCTCCTCGCAAAAATATTCTAAAATTGATTTACTTCTACAATAATTGCGAGTAGCATAATTCAAAACCCCGTTTACCCTATTCTGCTCGGCCTCGAGCCTTATTTTGTAATCGCTTTGAGAAATAAAAAGATATTCAGGTTTTAGTCGCTCGATATTAAAAACAATCTGAGGACCTTTACGAGGTGGTATGTAATGAATTACACCAAGCTTATCGAGTCGCGACAAATAATTGTAAATAACATCAACACTCACTTTAGCTATTTTAGCCAACTTATTTTCATCTATACCAACATAAACAGAAAACATTCCCTCGTATGTTCGCAGAAGAAGTTTTATAAAAGCATCGAAGTTATTATTTCTTATCTGAAAATTATATAACGCGTCACGAGCAATCAAAAAATGCACCTTCGAAGGATTAGAAATCTCGTCGGAAAGAATTAAATAACCCTCTTTCTGTAAGTATTTTAACGAATGAAAAGCGGTAAGCAACTCAAACTTAAAATTATCAGAAAACTCTTTTATATTAAAATCAAACGACATTCCCTTACCACTGCCGTACGGTATATTAAGATAATTACAAACAGCACTATACACTCGCTTAATAACTTCTATTTCTGGAAACATTTCGGCAACCCTTTTATTAATATTAGTCACATCTGCTTTGTTATAAAGCAATGCCGCAAATGCTTTCTTCTCGTCTCTACCGCCTCGTCCTGCCTCCTGATAATAAGCTTCCATAGAATCAGGAAGATTAAGATGAACAACAAATCGAACATCAGCTTTATCAATTCCCATACCAAAAGCATTGGTTGCGACAACTACTCGGGTGTATCCCCTTTGCCAGCTCTCTTGCTTTTGCGAGCGTACTTCGTTTGTTAATCCTCCGTGATAATAATCGGCACTAATACGCTTACTACGAAGCATCTCGGCAACCTCTTTTGTGCGTCTACGGGTACTAACATAAACAATGCCTGTACCTTTTACGCTGTTACAAATTTTAACAAGCTGACCAATTTTGTCGTTTGTCTCTCGCACTACATAAACCAGATTGTCGCGAAAGAAACTTTTTCGAATAATATTAGCACTCTTAAGTTCCAAATATTTGCAAATATCGTCTTGAACTTCAGGACGAGCCGAAGCCGTTAATGCCAAAAAAGGAACATCTGGCAATATCTCACGAATTTTATGAATCTGAAGATACGAAGGTCTAAAATCAAAACCCCATTGCGAAATACAATGAGCCTCGTCAATGGCAACAAGATTAACTGGCAGATTTTGCAAACGATCGGTAAAAAGCTGTGTTTGCAATCTCTCTGGCGACAAATACAGAAATTTATAATCGCCATAAATACAATTATCAAAAGCCGTAGAAATCTCAGACATAGACATACCAGAATAGATTGCCATTGCCTTAATATTACGCTTTTTAAGATTTTCAACCTGATCTTTCATAAGTGCAATAAGCGGAGTGATAACTAAACACAATCCATCTTTTGCCATTGCTGGCACCTGAAAAGTTATCGATTTCCCTCCTCCTGTTGGCAACAACGCCAAAGTATCTACACCAGAAGCAACACTTTCGATAATATCGAGTTGCAAAGGTCTAAAACTATCGTAACCCCAATATTTCTTAAGTATTTTATGAAACTGACTCATTAACAAATTTTAAATAGAGAACAAAAATAATGGATATTGTTAATATGCTTATACAAATTCGCATATATCGTGACACTATGGTTAATTTTTCTTAATTAACCACTTTTAACGAAACCTTTTAGAATATAAAAGAACTTATAAAAAAGTTTTTTTCTTAATTTGTACTTTGCTTTTACACCCTTAATATAATAGTTACTTTTTTTGCAACGAAATACATTAAATTGAATATGAATAAGTATTACACAACCATCTTGTTGTTTATTCTCGGAATTACACTTTTTGCCCAAAAAACTAAACCAGAAGTACTATTCACAATAAACAACGACACTGTTTTTGTAGACGAGTTTGTTAGGATGTACAATAAGAATAGTGAATACAAAGACTGTGAAAAACAAAGTGTAGATGAGTATCTAAAAATGTACATTTTGTTTAAACAAAAAGTTGCCGATGCAAAAACACTAAAACTAGATACCGAAAAATCGTTTACAGATGAATTTCAAAAATACCGCTCTCAAATTTTAACAAATGCAATGGTTGATTCCTCATTTTTTAAAAACGAGGTAAAGGCTGTTTACAACAGATTAAATAAAGAAGTAAACGCAAGTCATATACTAATAAATTTCCCCTCAAACCCAACTCCTAAGGATACTTTAGAAGCTTACACAAAAGCGTCTGATATTTTGAAAAAAGCAAAATCAGGAATCGATTTTAAAACATTAGCATACGATTATAGCCAAGACCCTTCTGTTGAACGAAATGGAGGAAATCTAGGATATTTCGGTGTTTTTAAAATGGTTTATCCATTCGAGAAAGCTGCATTTGAGACAACAAAGGGAAAAATATCAAATTTAGTAAGAACACAATTTGGGTATCATATAATAAAAGTAAACGATTTTAGAATTTCCGAAGGTCAAAGAAAAGCCTCCCATATTTTATTGCTTGATATGGCAAATACACCAAAGCAAAAAAGCATACATGCAAAAATTCTTATTGACAGTATATACAATCTGCTGTTGGAGGGCAAAAATTTCGGATATCTTGCTAGCAAATTCTCAGAAGACAAATCATCAGCCCGAAACGGCGGTCAATTACCATTTTTATCGAGAGGCCAAACTGTTCCAGAATTTGACAATAAGGTGTATTCAATGAATAAGATTAATAGCTTTAGCAAACCTTTTAAAACAAAATATGGTTGGCATATTGTTAAACTTGACGAAATCAAAAAAATCGGAACTTTTGAGGAGGAAAAAAAATCTATAGAAAATAAATTATCAAATATAATTGGTGGAGAAAATTTGAAAAATCGATTAATAGAGAACAATATAAAACAACATTTCTCACCAATAAACAACACTATTCTCAGCAAGATAGCTGCAAAATTAAATTCTAACACAGACACTTCAACCAAATCGTTAAACCTTTTTGATAAAGAAGAGACTCTGTTCACAGCTAACAATAAAAAGATAACAAACAACCAATTAATTGAATTTATTAAAGATCGGAACTACAAACCTTCGCCAAATCAAAACACAATTCAATTCACTCAAACTATGGCTGAACTATTCAGAAAAGATATTTCAGAATCAATTATTATAAATAATAT
>JAFGOQ010000133.1 GCA_016926405.1 Bacteroidales bacterium | reverse complement strand
TGAATAAATATCTCTTTTGGGATACCTGTTGAAATTGTATAATCACGATCAGCAAATTTATCAATATCAAGGTAGAAATCGCCACCAAGAAGATCTTCCACAATTTTATAATTATCGCTTTTATACATTTGGTACGAACCACCAACATTCACTTTAAGCGACTCGTTAACAATATACGAAGCAACTGTAGAAGCTTGTATTTGACTAATATCTGTTCGTCTATCTTCTATGATATATACACTTTCACCATTTATATGGTTAGCCCTATACATTTTATCAAAATTAAGCTGACGAGTAGTTTCATCGTTTGTATATGCATCCAATATTTGATCATACAAAACATCACCTAAGAAATAACTAGGTAAATTTCTGTAATAATCGGGACGAGGATCAGCTGGGCCATTCCAATCTAAAGCAGTACCACTACCACCTTTACCGAATGTGTATAGCACATTTGTATTTAGATCAAGCTTTTCGTTAATCTTATATTTATGATTTAGAATAATCACAGGACGGTGGTAATTAGCAACACGCGAATTACGTTTCTCACCATTTTGGAAACCCCAGTATGGGTTATAATAGTTTGTACCAGCAAGGTCGTACATCTCTTGAGTAGTAGCGCCACTTTTACCACGGCGGTTTGGAGCACCAAAAGCAGTAATATTAAGAGTGTGCTTACTATTTAGTCTCTTCTCAGCAGTGGCAAAATATGCCCATGCATCGTAAAAAGTACCATCAACATATCCCTCTTGTGCCCAACGTCGCGAACCAGAAACAGCAAAAGCCCATCCATTATCCATTAAACCAGTAGCACCAGTAACCTGAATTCTGTTATTGTAACTACGGTTAGCAATTGAGTAAGAAGCTTTAATCCCACGACCATATTGCGAAGCATAAGTATTAATATTTGTCTCTCCTCCGATAGATCCAACAGTGTAATCAACAGCACTCATATCGCTAGTAACCTCTTTCTCACGAGTAGCATCATTTAATCCACCCCATGACGACCAGTAAGCTCTACCGCTCTCTACATCGTTCATGTTAGCACCATTAATAGACACCTTTGTGTTTTCCGAATCGTAACCACGCATACGGAAACGAGCAGGACCAAAAACATAACCAGCAGTAGAAACAAACACATCGCTCGACGACTGAAGCAACCCAGAGACATCTTGTGACTGATCGCCCTCAGATAGTTCTGTTTCGCTAAGTTCAATAACTGGCAAATCAGAGGCAACTACACTCTGTTGTAGAGGAGTTAAAACTACATCACCAAGATCCATTGATTCGAAAACTGTAATTTTAATTTCGGCAGGATTATAACCTTCTTTATTAAAAACAAAAGACTGTTCACCTTTAGAAATCTCAAACATAAAACCACCATTGGCCAATGTTTGGAAAGGTTGTTGCACCATTGATGGGTATATTGTAACCCCAGCAATTGGAAGAGAAGTGTTCTTATCCACTACTCTGCCTTTAACTGTTACAGTCTGTCCAAATGCCATAGCGACACTAAAAACTGCTAGTAACAGCGAAAGAAAAGATTTTTTCATAAGCATATATTTGTTTTTCAATAGCCAAATAAACAACCAATCACAACAGTATCATACTATTAATAAATACAGTTAACTATAGGTTACAAAAAGTCATATCACCATTTTAAAAAGAAAATGGGCGTCAAATTTAGATAATTTAGATTAACTAACTAGCTATTTTTTAACTTTTTTTAAAACTTTTTTACGAATAATTCGTTTAGTTATAACATTGCTCTAGGCTACAAAATTACAGATTATATATTGTTTATTAAAATAAATTTAAAACTTGTTTGAAGCATTAAACATTGTTTATAACTTGCGCCGCAATTTATTAATTTGGGCTTATTGGCTCTGTAAATTAAAAATTACTATTACGTTAATTCATTAGATATAATTATGAACAAGAAACTTTTTATACTTGTTTCTCTATCGTTTTTATTCCTTATTAATGGAATAAAAGCAGAAGAGAAAAAGCAATATCAGATAACCTGTGTTGCCTTTTACAATCTAGAGAATCTATTTGATACTTTAGACACTCCAGATGTTCGCGACACAGAGTTCACTCCTTCGGGATCGAAACTATGGACTGGTAAACGCTATTGGGAAAAGCTAGACAACATGGCAAAAGTTATTGCATCTATGGGCGAAGAACACCTTAAAACAGGTCCTGCAGTTATCGGTGTTTCGGAAATTGAAAACCGAATGGTTTTAGAAGATTTAGTAAAAACAGATAGATTAAAAGCACTCAATTACGGCATTGTCCATTACGACTCGCCTGACAGACGAGGTATTGATGTTGCTTTACTATATCAAAAAGATAAATTTACCCCATCAAGCAGTAACAGTTACGAATTAACAATTGAGGGCAATCCCGATTTTCGATCACGCGACCAACTTCTTGTAAGTGGTGACTTAATGGGTGAGAGAATTCATGTTATAGTAAATCACTGGCCATCGCGTTCGGGAGGAGAAAAACGTAGCCGTCCACTAAGAAATGCTGCTGCTGACTTAAGCCGTGCTATTGTTGATTCAATAGAGAAAACAGAAAACAATGCTAAGATATTTATCATGGGCGACCTTAACGACGATCCTGTTGATCCTAGTTTAAAAGAGCACCTAAAAGCTAAAGCTGACTCCAAAGATTTAGCGGTAAACGATCTTTACAATCCAATGGAGAAAATTTTTAACGCTGGTAACGGATCACTTGCTTATCGTGACGCATGGAGTTTGTTTGACCAGATTGTTATCTCTCAACCTCTTGTTGATAAAGATTTTTCTGATTGGACATACTACAAAACAAAAATATTTAGACCTCACTATATTGTTCAGCAAGATGGACGATTTAAAGGTTATCCGCTAAGAACATATGTTGGTAATAACTATAAAGCAGGTTACTCTGATCACTTCCCTGTTTACCACTTTTTAATTCGTGAAGTAAAATAAGACTATAACAGCAACATACAACAAAATAAAAGAGAGAATCTAAATATGGATTCTCTCTTTTATTTTGTTATTATAGATCTATCTCCATTAACATAAGCCCTATACATTTTATCTCCTTCTATTATTAATATATGAGCTCTTTCAGCACTTTTTTGCATTGCTATATCAATTGGAATAGCCATATTATTATAAAATGGCTCTATCGACCTCACAATAGTGTGACCAAAAACAATATGCTTAACATTAAAATACTTACATATACTTTCAAACTGAGAAGATGTCATTATATTATAATACACCCCACTCTTAACAAACCCTCGATACCAAAAAGGGCCAAGCTCTGTTAATAAGAACTTAAGTGTTAATGCCTCGTACTGAGTTAAAACAGGCTTTGTATTATTTAAAAAACTATAAACAGCATCATTTATTTCCTTTATTGACAGCTTTTTATTAATCAACGAATCAGAAACACCAGCATGAACAAACAGATAATCGCCAATAATCTCCATTGTATTCTTCTTTCGTAACCAATCACCTAACAAATAATCAGATTTATAAAAATCCGACCTCTGCTTCTTAAGCCTTTTGTCAATAGCCTTATATTTAGAGCTTATGTACCGTAAATCGCCTGTAAGAACCATCAATTCGTGATTCCCTAAAATATAATGCACCCCTCCTCCTGCCAATTTTGCCTGTTCTTCGAGTTTATATATCAACCAAAGACTTTCTGTTACGTTATCTCCTCTATCAAATATATCACCAATAAAAACAACATGCCCTTTACCATAGCTCCAGTTTAAAGTAGAATCAACAATATTATTATTGTATAGTAATGAGCATAGAATCTGATACTCCCCATGAATATCACCTATAACAACAATAGAATCCTTACAACCGAATATAAAGTCTGGTCTTTCATTCTTTTTTCGTATCAAGATCGTTTGAGTAGTGTCAAAAAGTGGTTTTAAAAACAACTCCTTCTTTTCTGTTTCCCTTATAGTTTGCTTTACAGATTTAAGATTATCACTCAAACTATCATTTATAAAGTACTCAGCCTTTATCTTATTATGAAATAGTCTGACATGAGGACCATCAATAAAATCAGGAAGAAAATCCTCTTTAAATGATGCCAATGACTCCTGCAGATAATTAACTACGTCTGCTTTATATACATCCATTGCGTAATCTAATGCTGTTTTCTGGGTGAAATTTTTAAAGTGAGGATCGGCACCTCTCTCAACTAAAAACTTCACAGTTTCGAGGTTAGAATATCGAGCGGCATATATAAGGGCTGTGTTCTTTTTAGAATTATATTGGTTAATCTTTGGTTTATAGATATATATTAGCTTAAGTTCGGTTAAATTACCACTCTTTGCAGCATTCATTAACAGCGTCATATCATTACACAGGTAATTAACACTAGCACCATTATTTAGAAACCATCTTGCTATTTTATAATTGTTTATCGAAAAAGAATAGTGTAATGGATTAAGATTTTCTTTGGTTACAACAGAATCAATATCATTGTTTTCAATATAATTCTCAAGAAAATGAATATTGTCATTTTCTATGGCAATAATCACAGAATCTTTTTCAGAAAATTCCTGACAATATGCTCCAATACAAAATGTCAGATAAATTACAATTAATATAT
>JAFGOQ010000132.1 GCA_016926405.1 Bacteroidales bacterium | reverse complement strand
TCATATAGCATTTTGTAAATTATTGCAGAACATAAGTTCTTTAACCAAAATAGAATAAATTTGTGGCGATTTTAATCAAGACTTAAATAAAACAAAAACATAATGATTACTAAACCTATTACTATTGTTTCTGCACAAGAGGCAGTAAAGGCTATTAAATCTGGTGATAGAATTCACATTCAAAGTGTGGCATTAGCTCCACAAGGACTTATTTCGGCTATGTGCGAGCGTGGTCGTAATGGCGAATTACGCGACGTAAAAATTCAGCACCTTCATACAGAAGGACCAGCACCTTATGCTGAGGCTGAGTTTGAAGGCGTTTTTCAATTGGAGTCATTCTTTGTTGGTCACAATGTACGTAAGGCTACTCAAGCAGGTTATGCCGATTATATTCCTGTTTTTCTTAACGAAACACAGAAACTTATTCGCGAAAATGTTCTTCCTGTAGACATAGCAATGGTTCAGGTTTCAACACCTGATAAACATGGATATTGCTCTTTAGGAACATCTGTTGATGCTACTTTGGCTGCTGTTGAAAATGCTAAAACTGTTATTGCTGTTATCAATCCTAATGTACCACGTGCTTGGGGTGATGCAATGATTCCTACTAGCATTATCGATATCTTCTGCGAAGATAACACTCCTCTTATTGAGGCTGGTTTTGCTGCTCCAAATGAAATTGAGGCTGCTATTGGTCGCAATGTTGCTGCTTTAGTTGAAGATGGTGCTACTCTACAAATGGGTATTGGTGCTATTCCAAACGCAGTTCTTGCTGAGCTTGGTAACCACAAAAACCTTGGTGTTCATACAGAAATGTTTGCCGATGGTCTTCTTCCTCTTGTTGAAAGTGGTGTTGTTAATGGTGCAAACAAAGCTATCGATAAAGGTAAGATTGTTTCGACATTTGTTATGGGATCGAAAAAAGTTTACGACTTTATCGACGATAACCCTGCCGTTTTAATGATGGACGTTAAATATACAAACAGTGTTGAGAATATCTGTCGTAACCCTAAGGTTACTTCAATTAACTCGGCTCTTCAGATAGATTTAACTGGTCAGATTTGTGCCGACTCTATTGGTACTAAATTCTACTCGGGAGTAGGTGGACAGGTTGACTTTATTGAGGGTGCTACTCGTAGCCAAGGTGGTAAGCCAATTATTGCTATGCCATCGGTAACTAATAAAGGATTAAGCAAAATTGCAAATATCTTAACTCCTGGAGCTGGTGTTGTTACAACACGTCCTCATATGCACTGGTTTGCTACAGAATATGGTGCTGTTAATCTTTACGGACAAACACTTCAGAAACGTGCTAAAGCAATTATTAGTGTTGCACACCCTGATCACCGCGAGCAGCTTGAGAGAGAAGCTTTCGAAAGATATGGATCGCACTTTAGATTTGTTACAAATAAATACTAATAACATTTAGTTATATATATAAGAGGTTTCAACTATTGAAACCTCTTTTTTTTTGGCATAGTAATTGTTTTTCACTTTCTCGTGGTTGTTTTTCAGAAAAAGACGTATTTTTAATATCTATAAAAAGCAAAACATAATGAGAAAGATATTTTCAACCTTACTACCTGCGTTAATATTGTTTGCTAGCTGTTCAAGTGTAAGTTATGTTGCCATAGACACTGCCCAACCTGCTAAAACAAATCTTAACTATTATTTCCAATCGCCTACTGTTGTTGTTTCAAAATATCCATCAGACAATGAGCATAACGAGATCCTCTCTGAGAAGATGTTTGAGGGCGACTTTGTTTTTTCAATAAAAGACCAATGTGCTAATGCCTTTTCGCAGGCCACACAGTATTCGTTATTTGTAAATAATCAGAATGAGGTTGAAAATGTTTCGTTATATCGTGAGATGAAAGACAATATAGTGCCTAAGCTCTCTGATACAGATATCGATTCTATTGCAACTGCCCATAATTCAGATTGTATTATTGGGCTCGATTATTTTAAGCCTTTAATGCTTGAAACCCAAACATCGGCTTATGAAACACAATACAAGGCTCTTATTATTGCTCTTTGGCGCATTTACGATGTGAAACAGAAAACTGTTGTTAAGCAAGAAACTGTGCTAGACACAGTGAAGTTAACTGTTTATGATGACTATATGTGGGACTTGCAAGATATTAAAGCCGAAATGCTAAACAGAATAGATTATCGTGCATACGAATTAGGGATTGAATTTTCTAATACTATTATACCTTACTGGAAGCAGGAGAGTAGAGCTATTTATTCTTCGGGACACGTTGAACTTGATAGAGCTTGGCGCTTTGTAAAAGATAACGAGTGGGAAAATGCGGCAGCTATTTGGTTAGAGTTTTCAAAAAATAAAGATAAAAGGTTGCGTTTTTATTCACTATTTAATTTGGCTGTGGCATCGGAATATTTTGGAAGTATTAAAAAAGCAAACGAGTATTTAGATGAGGCCGAAAAAATTAAGAGTAATGAAGAAACAGTAAAATATAGATTTATTCTTGTCCGACGACAAAAGCTTAATACAACTCTAGATAGTCAAATGGGTTACTAATAAAATACTTTGTATCTCAATTTTTAGTCGAAGGTTGCTTAATATGTTTATACATATTGGCAACCTTTTTTTATGCACCTCATAGCCTCAATCAATAAAGGCTCTATTGGTTTAATATTTCTTGCATCTGTTTTATTGCTTTAACCATTTTATTTATCTCAGACCTATACGATTTATTGGTTGTTTTAATATTGGTTAGTGCCAAATACGACTTATCTATTTGCTTTTGAGTAGTGCTTTTTAGTTTAATAGCCTCTTCAGTGTCTCCTTTGCCTTGGTTGTATAGTTCTGTCCATTTATTAAAACTAATAACCGATTGATTAACATATTCAACAGCAGTGTTTAGCTCGTAGGTCTCAATATTTCTTTGTAATATTTCGGCTTCTGTTTTAATAGTATTATTAACTAATCCGCAGTTTTTTATTCTTGCTAAAGAGCTTGTCATGCGTTGAAAGTCGTCTTGCAAAAAGTAATTATTCAGTTCTTTATTAAAATCTAAAGTCATCGACCCTTTGAAATTACTTTTGTAAAAGTCGCTATGCGATATTGGGTTGTTGCTGAATTGCCAAAGAGGATCAAAAGGCATGTGATTTATTATAAATTCCGATGGCTCAACTAAAAAAAACTCGTCTTCAAATTTATTGTAGTAACGACCATTTATCTGTCGGCCTGCTGCCCAAGTAGCATCTATCATCAACCATTTATTATTTATAAAAACACCATTCCATGCATGACCTTTATCTATAATTTTATTTAATTGTTGTGTGTAACCACCTATTATAACCGATTTAATATTTGCGTGCTTGCACAGCTCGTTTACCAAATCGGAGAAGTTCTGACATACTCCTTTGCCATACTTTAGCATAAACTCAATGCTTTTTCCGTTTTGGTTGTACTTGCTCGATTGTTCTGTTTTATCGTATTTAAAGTTGTTTGCCACCCAATAAAAAATGGCTCTAACTTTTTGTTCGTCGGTGTTAAATGGTTTGGTTAGGTAATTTGAAATTAGTTCAGGGTTATTCGATATATTTTTTGGAACCGAAATGGCGTGCTTGTCAACACTGGCATATTTACTGTTTTGTGCGTTTACACTGTAACCACTAAGGGTTATTATTAAAACAATAATTCTTAAAATATCTCTCATAATTATTTTTTTCAGGTAAGATTATTTTCTTATTCGCCTCTGTTTTATGTCTGAGCAAAGATAGCATGAATATTACCTGTTTTGAATAAAAAATAGAGGCGCTTCACCGAAACGCCTCTACACCAAAATCTTAAATCAAAAATAAATCAAATATCAACTTAATATTCTCTAAAATATTTCATAAACTGAACGCGCTCGTAGGCGGCAGGGTTAACCTGTTTTGCTTGCGAAAGATTGCCTTTAAAACTGTCAATCGATTTGTAATCGTGTTCTGTCATCCATGCTTTTAAATCGCTTAATATTTTTGTGATTTGTTGCGATCCGTTTTTGTATAGTGTTGATGCCAACTGAACAGCATTTGCACCAGCAAGAATCTGTTTTATCACTCCTTCGGCATCGTGAATACCTGTTGATGCAGCAAGATCGCAGTCAACGCGGTTATGCATTATCCCAATCCAGCGCAAAGGAATAGTAATTTCGTCGCGGTTGCTTAAAACATTCGACGATGTAATCTCCATTTTTTCGATATCAATGTCGGGACTATAAAAACGGTTAAACATTGTAATACCAGCTATTCCTGTCTTCGACAGCTTTTCTATTAATCCTCGTAAATTTGCCGAGAAGTAACTAATTTTTATGTTTAAAGGTATTGTAATCTGTTTTTTAACCTCAGTAATAACGTCGAAATAGAGGTCTTCTATCTCTTGCGACGAGCGATTACTGTCTGATGGTAACGAGAAAATATTAAGCTCTAAAGCATCGGCGCCAGCATCTTGTATGTATTTAGCAAAATATGTCCACGATTGCGATGTAACACAGTTAATACTTGCAATTATGGGTATAGAAACTTCTTTCTTTAAATCGCGGATAAATTGTAAATAGTCGCCCACAGGATCCGACATATCGTCGTACTCTAAAAAGTTCATTGTTTCTGGATAAACAAATCCATTAACAACCATATTATTCAGATTTTTTTCTGTTTCGTGGTGTATTTCTTCTTCAAAGATAGACTTTAGTACTACTGCCGAAGCTCCTGCTTTTTCAAGTTCTTTAATGTCTTTAATACTATTTGTTAACCCCGAACTACCTGCTATTATTGGGTTCTTTAAGTTTAATCCGAAGAATTTTG
This sequence comes from Bacteroidales bacterium, assembly GCA_016926405.1. Taxonomy (GTDB): domain Bacteria; phylum Bacteroidota; class Bacteroidia; order Bacteroidales; family UBA6680; genus UBA6680. The sequence continues at coordinate 380 of JAFGOQ010000132.1, read as the reverse complement.
TCTCTAAGTTTTGCATATTATTAGTTTATTTAAAATTTATACTCATTAACAGTCGGTTTTTGATTTTGTTTAATTTACGGAAGTATTGGTTAAGTGTCAATGAACATAATTTTGTAGTGTAATAAATAGGTTGTGTTTGATGTAATGACATTTTTATAGTGTAAAAATGGATGGCGTTAGTTATGGCTCAGTGTTTTTCAGAGATATTTCGTCTTACATTAAAAGCAAAGCGAAATTTACATCACAAAACCTTGTTACATTAAATGTAAGACGGTTTTACGACGAAAAAAGTGAGTTACATTAGGTGCGGCTCGATTTTTTTTTGGAAAATATCGTCTTACATTAAAAGCAAAGCGAAATTTACATCACAAAACCTTGTT
>JAFGOQ010000131.1 GCA_016926405.1 Bacteroidales bacterium | reverse complement strand
TACATATAATATCGATTATTTATTCTAAGTTACTTATTTTCTTTTTTATTATTATACATAAGATATAATGTTGATTGATACATTCCATCTAATAAATTCTTATAATATCCCCATTCTTCAGAATCTTCAGAGTAAATATTTTTGGTAATATCATTCGATTTTAAATTATAAATATTTATGCTATTGTCATTCATATTCTTTTCTAAGTAAAAATCTTTACCAACAAGTCCTAGTGAAAAAACCTCTTTGAAGGGATAAATGAAAGAAACTCTATTTTGAATTGTTGTATCTAATAGACTTCTACCTAAAGTGTAATTTGTGTAATTGATACCTGCAATATCCGCAGCTGTTGGAAAAATATCAATTAACGATGCTGGTGTAGAGTCAATTTTAGCTTTCACATATTTAGGCGCGTGAATTATTAAAGGAACGTGAAGATAATTTAATCCAAGCGCAAATTCATCGTATTTACAATGATTATAAGCAAGCGTACGTGCATTATGATCGCCGAAAAACATAAATACTGTATTTTTATAATAGTCAGATTCCTTTGCCAATTGCATTAAATGACCAATGTTGTAATCCATATATCTTAATGCATTTAATTGATCTATATTTAAAAAGCCAGCTTTTGAAAGCAGATCCATGTCGATATCTTGCTCCGTTAATACTTTAAAGTTTTCGTCATGATCGCCAATTGTGTATGGCCTGTGGTTTGACGCAGATTGTAAAAAGGCCACAAAAGGTTTGCCTTCTTTTGTAGACTTATCAAAAATTTTATCAGCATTATTAAATAATGTATAATCATTGATGCCCCATACATCTGTTTTTTCATTTGACATGTCGTCAGGGTATGTTCCCTCTTCGAAAATTGTAAGACCAGAAATATTATTTTTGAATAGAGCTCTGATGTTTGCCCAGTTGGCATTTCCTCCAATGATATAATATTTGTTGTAACCATCAAACTGATCGAAAATAAGTTTTTGATCAACAATAAACGGGTTGCGTGATGCTGTTTTTATTGTACTCACATCGGGTAAACCTGTTAACGAAGCCCATACAGATCTTGCTGTACCAAATCCTTGAACATAAAAATTATTAAATAATAAACTGTTGTTTATTAACGTATCTATATTCGGAGTTGGATGCATCGGGTTGCCAAAAGTTCCTAGTTGTGATGCTCCCATACTTTCGCACAATACAACAACAATGTTTGGTTTCTGGTTGTGTTTGCTAGAATAGCTTCGTGTATAATTTAGTTCTTGTGAATTGTTATTCTTAATATTAAGATAGTCGGCAACTATTTTGTACGAATCTTTTGTCTTCTCTATATTGAAACTGGCGTTTCTAAATTTAAAACTATCGAAGAAATAGAGTACAGGGTTTAATGCTAAACTGTTAATAGCTTTGTCTTTTGAAAACATTGCTTGACTCCAGCGCAAAGGGAAGTAGGCTAGATTACCATAAATTCCACCAATAATTAAAATTGAGATTGTTGAATAGAAAAAGATATTTCTTTTTTTTGATTTTGGTAGATTATCTTCATTGGTAGTTTTCTTTATCTGAATACCAATTAATTTGTATGTTACAAAAATAAAAGCTAACAATCCAATTGTTCCCCAAACAACTGGATAGCTTTCCATCATCATTTGAGACGAAATGGCAATATCATCGAAAAAACGTAGAACTGTTGAATCTATTCTGGTTGCCAGATAGTCGTAATGACCAAAGTCGAAAACATAAAATAGAAGTAGAAATGTGTATAAAATTGTTAAAAGTATTCGTACAAGAGTTTTGAAATACTTCTTTTTCTTAAAAAAGTTGAAGAAAAAGAATCCTATAATTGTAAAAGGAACAATGCAAAGAGAAGCTAATTTAAAATCAAATTTTATTCCAAGATAAATTGCTTTAATAACCTCGTTACTTGTTGATTGATCGGTGTGCTGAAACAGCCAAAAGTAAAAGATTGCTCTCATAACAATAAACAGTATAAAGAACTGTAAGTATTGAGTTATAATGAACTTGAATTTATTTGGAGTTGTTGGCATAAGAAATTTTTTAAAAAAGATCGGCTAAATCTTCCATTTTTAAAATGTTAATAATTTTTTTATTATCGGGAGTTAAATTAGGTATAGGAGAAATAAATAACTCATCAACAATAAGTTTCATTTCGCGTAAATCTAATTGTTTCCCATAAGGAATTGCAGCCGATTTTGCCAATGAAATAAGTAATCGTTCTCTGATGTAATTCTCCATAGAGAGTGTATTTTCTTTAAAATCGTTTAAAATAGCATTAAGTATATCTTTAATGTCTACTCCATCACATTCAGCAGGATAACTGTTTATAACAATAGTGTTTGTGCCAAGATCGGCAATGTCAAACCCTAGTTTTCCTAGTTCTTCCGAAATAGAAAGGATTAATTGATAATCAATTGTACCTAATTCTATTTGTATGGGAAACATGCATATTTGTGAATGGTTACTACTTCCTGCTACAATTTTTGTATATCTGTCATATAAAGTGCGCAAATGAGCTCTGTGTTGGTCGATAATCATTAATCCCGATTTAACAGGTGTAGCTATATATCGACCCTTTATCTGAAGGTATTTTTTTTGCAGCGATTCTTCGCTAAACTCTGTATTTGCTTGCGACGATGAATTTATTGCACTGCTAATTTTATTCTCTGTATTTGATGCAAATTGCTGATTGCTGTATGAGTCAAAACTTTGCTGTTGTAGGTTTTCGAAATTATTGTGAAGAGTCTCCCAGTTTTGTAGATTAGCTTCTTCTCGGGAACTACCTCCGTTAAAAGAGCCTCCGCTATTATAATCGAAGGGATTAAAAAACGGATTGATTTCAACCGAAGGGGCTTTTACACTATCCTCTTTGAATCCTACATTCGAAGGAATGTCCATTAATCCTTGAGTGTCGAAATCGATACTCGGAACAATGTTATATTTACCCAACGACTCGCGAATACTTGCTTGAATAATCTGCCAAATAGCTTGTTCGTTTTCAAACTTAATTTCCGTTTTTGTTGGGTGGATATTAACGTCTATATCGTTTGGATTAACATCAAAAAATATAAAATAAGCAGGAATATGGTCAATAGGTAAAAGGTCTTCGTATGCTCCAGTTACAGATCTATGAAAATATGGGTGCTTCATAAATCTTGAGTTAACAAAGAAAAACTGCTCGCCAAAACGTTTTTTTGCAGCCTCTGGTTTACAAATATATCCAGTTATATTAATTAGTTCTGTTTTTACGTTTATGTCTATAAGGTGTTGGTTTATACTCTTTCCCATAAGAGCAACAATTCTTTGTCGTAGGTTCGATTTGTCTAGCTGCAGAATTAGAGTATCGTTATGTTTAACTTTAAAAGCAATATCGGAATGAGCTATTGCAACCCTCTGTATTTCCGTTAGCAAATGTTTTATCTCGGCTGAGTCGCTTTTTAAAAATTTTCGTCGTGCAGGAACGTTGTAAAAAAGATTTTTAACAGAGATTGTTGTTCCTATATTACATTGAGCAGGTTCTTGGGCAATAAATTCCGAGGCTTTAATTGTTAATTTTGTTCCAACCTCATCTGTTGATCGACTTGTTAATAATTCAACTTCAGCAATAGCAGCAATTGAAGCCATTGCTTCGCCTCTAAATCCTTTTGTATGAAGGTTGAATAGATCTTCAGCGCATTGAAGCTTTGATGTAGCATGACGTTCGAAACACATTCGGGCATCAGTAACAGACATTCCGCATCCATTATCAATAACCTTAATAAGTGTTTTACCAGCGTCTTTAATAATTATTTGTATGTCGGTTGCTCCAGCATCAATAGCATTTTCGGTAAGTTCTTTAATAACTGAAGCCGGTCGTTGTATAACTTCACCGGCAGCAATTTGATTGGCAACATTATCGGGTAATAATTGAATAATATCTGACATTTACTATAAAATGTTTTTAAAGAAAAAAAGGTAAACAATAGCACAAAGTGCTAGTAAGACAAGAATAACTCTAAGATTAGATTGGCGCGAGATTTTCTGTCTCTCTTTAAACATTCCGCGCATATGACCACGTAGATGGTGTTCGTAATCGGGGTCTTGTGCAATTTTTTGCTCTTCCTCAATCTCTTTTTGTAATCTTTTTCTACGTTCTTCCATTAACTCTTTTTGTTCGTCGTAGTATCTCGACGAAACATTGTAGCTTCTGTGTTTAGGAAGTTTTATAAATCTGCCAGCCATCTGTCTATTATTTTATTTCCCAAAGATATTAATAATTCTTTGGCTATAATGATTCTAGAATTGTTGAGTTTTCAAATAATATAAACAATCTGTAAACATCAATTGTTATGCCATTATTTTACTCGACTAGGATTTTTGCTGATAAATTCTTTCCAGCTTCCACTGGGGTTGGTCGAGAGAGGATTGCTTTCCTGGTAAAAATGACACATTGCTGCAGCTAATCCATCGGTAGCGTCTAGATTGGCAGGTAGTTTCGCTATGTTTAGGGTTCGTTGGAGCATTTTTGCAACTTGCTCTTTAGATGCTCGTCCATTACCTGTAATAGATTGTTTTATTTTTAAAGGGGCGTACTCTGTTATTGGGATATCGCGTGCCAAAGCGGCAGCCATTGCAACTCCTTGTGCTCTCCCTAGTTTAAGCATCGACTGAACATTTTTACCATAGAAAGGAGCTTCAATTGACAGATGATCTGGGTGATAAGTGTCTATTAATTGAATTAGACGATCATATATTTTTTTTAATTTGACATAGTGATCGGTATATTTTTTTAGGTCAATATTTCCTAAAATAATTAATTCAGGTTTTTTATTAACAATTTTAATTAAGCCATAACCTAAAATTGCTGTTCCTGGGTCTATTCCTAATATTATTTTTTCTTTCAATTTTATATTTTAATAAGCTGTTATAAAGCTGTTTATTCCATCGAATTGTTCGATGGAACTTTGGTTGATTGTACGAGTAGGAACAACTGTTCCTGTTGTTATAAAATCTATTGCGGCTTTTAAACTTGCTTCGTTTTCATCGCCAAAATCTTTAGTTATATCATCTTGAGTTGCGAAACTCACCTCTATACCGTCAAAATAATCTCCTTTGTTATTTTTATTAACAGTTTTAAAGCATATAGGTGCAAAGACATATTGCTCGTATTGAAATACGTACATTCCTACTGGCTTGCCATGGGTTTTTTGACCGACTAAAGTGACAGGAATAATTGGGTCTAAACCATTTATTAATGCTTCGCTTGCAGATGCTGACGATGATGTTGTTATTGCCACAACAGAGTTAACGGAAAGACTATTTTCTGACTCCGCAAATCTGTAATTACTGTTTTTATCTGATTTTTTGTTGTTATGCGTTAGAGTTGTGAAAATATCGCCATTGCCAATTTTACCAGCTATTAGATTTGCTAATTGGTTAGCTATTGACATCATTCCTCCTCCATTGTATCTTAAATCGATTATTAAGTTGGTGATGTTTTCTGATTTAAAAAAGCTGAACGCTTCATTTAATTCTTGTTCCGATTGCTCAAGAAAACTGTGAAATACAAGGTATCCTATTTTTTTTCCATTAACCGAGTGAACGCTTTTGTGAACAACAGTATTCATTTTCACTTCGCGTTTTGAGTATGTCTTTGTTAAAAAAATATTATTTGGTGTTAAAAATGTAAAGGTGTTAGTGTTTCCAGAAATCATCTCATTTATGTTTGATGATGATGAAAGTGTGGTATTGTTGATCTTTGTTATCTGCCACCCTCGTTTAACATTGTCTTGAAAAGCAGGCGAATCATCGAAAATTACCGATATGTAAAATTTACCATCTGGTGTTTTTCCAATTCCAAAGCCGTATCCAATGTATTTACTCTCTTTGAATAGAGCTTCAAATTCGTTAAGATTCATCACAAAACTCCATTTATCTTTTTCTGAGTATCGTAAATGCTCAATTAATTCGAAAGGAGAAGTGTATTGGTTAGGGTCTATACTCGGAATATTGTTGTACCATAGGTACTCTTCTTGCATTAACTTGTAAAGTTGGTTGTTTGCTTCAATATTATCGCCTGCAATTTCATCTTTTTTACAGCCAATAAAAAACAATACAATAATAATAGGATATAATAATTTTCTCATTTGTAATTCTGTATAATTAAAGTGAAATAATAACTCTGAATCAGAATTGTTATTACAAATATAGAC
>JAFGOQ010000130.1 GCA_016926405.1 Bacteroidales bacterium | reverse complement strand
TTTATAATAGCAAGGATTTTAGGTGCTTTTTAGGCTACACACACATTAAGTTGAGTGTTTTCCCTGCATTTATAGAGCTTCCATGGAATGCTTTGGGCGACAATACGTTCACCGTGACAGCTAATAAACCTTGGTTTATTAGAGATTACTATCCTTCCAGTTTTTTCTCTATAAACAAAACTAGTGGCGGTGCAGGTAATACGTTTGTAACCGTGACTGCCAAATCCGTTAATACGGGTGAATTACCACGCCACGCGAGTTTTACCGTGGTATGTGGCAGCAAAGAGCTTACAGTATTGATTAACCAGGATTTTGAGGAAGGAGCTATAATACATCAATAATAATAAACAAAAACAAAAATCATGAAAATTACAGTAGCAAAAACAGAAAAAGAGTACAACGAGGTTGTAATCCGTAAAGGAACAGTAGAGGACATTATTAGAGCTAATCAGTTAGCTGGTAGCGAGGCCACCGAGAGCGAGAACACAGCAGCGTTATTATCAATTATTGCCACGTTCGACGGCAAACAAATACCATACGAGGAGGTTAAGCGTTTACCGTTTTCCGATTTTTTGGAGCTACAGGAGGCTATTACCTCAAAGGGTTTGCTGATGTCTCCAAAGCAGCTTTCGTCCTTATCAAAGATGGCGGGTTTACCAAAAGCGAAGTAATGGCAATGAATACCAAAGAGCTTACCTATTGGATAAAAGAGCTTAATTGGTATAAAGAAATGGCTAACAAAGCAGAGGAGAATAACAAGAGTTAAGCGGCTTTATTCTTTCTTCGGTTTTCTCTTCTCTGCTTAAGACGCTTGCGACGCTTAGCCATATCTTCGGCTGTGTTTATGCCTTTAGATATATCACTGCCAATAGCTGTTATAAGCTTTAAAGCATACTTTATAACAAACATCACCAAAATAACCGCAACAAAATAAGCCCAAAAAGTCATGTCAGATACATTAAGTTTAAAAATAATATTTAACGCCGTAAATAACACAAACGGTGTATTTAGCGGTTTAAATAGTAAAGTTAAACAATCGGACAATAACTTACAAAGTTTAAACAGTCAATTTTCTAGTTTACGCTCTCTTGTGGGTGCTGGTATTGTGGCAGGTGCTACACGCCAGTTTTTTAATTTGGGTGCTGGTTTAGAGCAAACAAAAGTGGGTTTTGAGGTTATGCTAAGCAGTGCCACCAAGGCGCAGCGCATGGTTGATGCCATTAACAAAACTGCCAATGCCACCCCTTACGACAATACCGATTTGTACCAGGTTGTTGAGACAATGCTGGGTTTTGAGGTTGCTCACCAAAAGGTGTTGCCTTATATGAGTATGTTGGGCGATGTAGCTCGTGGTGACTCAGAGCGGTTAAAATCGTTAGGATTGGCATTTGCTCAGGTACAGAGTGCTGGCAAACTTACTGGCCAAGATCTGTTGCAAATGATTAATGCAGGATTTAACCCGCTAAAAGATATTGCAGCCATAACAGGCAAACAGATTAAGGTGTTAAAAGACGAGATGAGCAAAGGAGCTATCTCGGCCGACATGGTTGCCCAGGCTTTTGAGCGCGCAACTTCAAAAGGAGGCTCGTTTTATCAGATGAGCCAACGGATGTCTGAAACAGGCTCGGGCGTAGCATCAACCGCTGTTGGTAAATTAAAACTTGCTATTGCCGAGCTAAGCAATTCGGCTATGCCTGCTATGACAGCCGCCATTAAAGATGTTACTGTTGCTATTGACATGCTTGGCGTTTTTGCTGCTAATAATGGCGATTTAATGCAGATTCTTGTTTCTAACGCCATTAAAGGGCTAGGTATACTTGCTTTATTTAAAGGGTATAAGTTTGGAAAAAGTCTTTTAATGGGTTTAACATCAACTATTGGAGGAGTTCAAAAACTTATAAGAGTAACCAGGGTAATGAATATTGCATTATCGGGTGGTAATTTAAAGCAAGCAGCACGCCTTATTAGAATTTATGGTGATAGTGCAAAAAATGCTGCCAAGTTAGTTTGGTTAAAAAACCGAGCCGTATCGGCAGGTACATTAATAAGTAAGCTATTTCGTATATCAACATACAAGGCAATAGCCGCAACAATAAGGCAGGCGGTAGTAACTAAAGCCAGCGCAGCGTGGCAGTGGGCAAAAAACTCGGCAATGACTGTTGGTGCAGCAGTGGCAAATATTTATAGCGTTGCTACAAATGTGGTTACTGGTTTATTAACCCGCCAAGGCGTTGTAACTGCTATTATGACCGTTAAGCAATGGGCGCTTAATGCCGCCATGTATGCTAATCCAGCAGGATTAATTATTGCCGCTATTGGTGCTTTAATCTCGGGAGTTGTATATTGTTATACTGAGTTTGCGGAGTTCCGTGCTGTTCTGCTAACCACTTGGGATGCAATAAAAGGTTTTGGCGAAGCTATCTACGATTTCGTCGTAGCTCCATTTGAATTTGTATGGGAATTGATAAAAGGTGTTGGCAATGCTATTAGTTCGTTATGGAATGGTGGCAGCTTGGAAGACGCAGGTGGTGAACTTTCTAAGGGCTTTAACAGCGGTATAGGGAAAAGCGACAAACGCCTTGATAACGCTTGGAATACAACAAAAAACACCTTTAACTCTATTGGTAGTAACTACGACAAACATTTAGCCGACGAGCAGGCAAAACAAGCCGAAAAAGAGGCTCAGGAATCGATAGAGATGCCCGATTTATCGAAGCTTACTCAGCAATCTACAACTGTAAATAACAATTACATACCTAGCGAGCAGACAGAAATAGAGATACCCGATTTATCGAAATACACAAATAAGAGTAAGCCAAAATATAATGAAGATATTGATATTTCGGAGTTACAGAATTACAATACCAACATAGCTAAAAACAGTATATCAGAGCAACAGATAAAAGAGATACAGGTAAATTATTCACCAACTATTCAGCTTACTGGTGATGTGTCGGAGAAGAGTAAAAACGACATTTTAAAAATGTTTAAAGAGCATAAAAACGAGCTTGTAAAGCTTGTTAAAGAAGAGTTAAAACGCGATCAAAGATTAGCTTATGCAAAATAAAGACTATGCTCAGTTTGGTAATATTAAACTGGCAAACACCGACGGTTTAAACAAATTCGACGAGAGCGTTTCAGCCACTTTTGTTGAGCATCAACTTATTACTGGCACACCATTGTCACAAATAATGGGTAAAGACTTACGCGAAATAAAACTAATGTTGTCGTTACGTGCTTCTATGGGTCACGATATTGATTTTGTAGTGTCTGAGTTAGATAAGATGCTAGAGAATAAAGAACCACAACATTTTATGTTTGCCGATGGGCGATATAAAGGAAAGTACACACTGGCATCTATTAATAGCTCAGTCACGCAAACCGATGTAAAAGGTAAAATAATATCGTCCGATATATCAATTACTATTCGTGAGTATGTGCCACGTCAAGTTATTGAATACAAAAAAGTAGAGGAGGCAAAAAAAGAGCCTAAAAAAGAAATTCGTAAAGAAGATGATAAAAAATATTACATAACTCGCGACTGTGACAAATGGAACTTAATCAGCTTTATGGCTTATGGCTCGGCCGATTATATTTTTGAATTACGCCAGGCTAATCCAACAATAAAAGAGTCGCCCTTAGATGGTATAGAGGGTGGTTTAAAGATAGTTATACCCGAGGTAAAAAAGAAAGTTAAAAAAACAACTAGCACACCACCATGGATAAGACAGAGCTACAACCCGAATATATTATAAAATATAACGACACCGATGTTACCAAGGATTTCTCACCTCTGTTAACCTCTGTTGTTTTTAAAGATTTTTTAGAGTCCCGCGCTGGCGAACTTGAGTTAACTTTTGCAGATACCGACGGTCGTTTTTTAGACGATTGGTACCCAAAAACAGCCGATAATTTAAATGCTCAGTTGGGTTATGTTGGCAATCCTTTAATGGATTGTGGCCTTTTTTTTGTTTACGAGGTTGTTAATTCAGGCTCTCGCTCAGAGGGTAATGTTTGCTCTATTCGTTCGGCGAGTGTAAATAACATAAGCATAAACAAGCCAATTAAAAAGACACACCATAAAAGTGTGCCATTAAAAACAATTGCCAACGATATTGCAGGCGAACTTGGCTTTACTCTTAAAGGCGAAACTGATGGTACTTTCAGTGGCGAGCAAAAACAAAGAGACTTATCGTTTTTGGCTTTTGCGGCTAATCAGTGTGGTAAAGTGTTTAAAATAGAGGGTAACGATATTATATTATACTCTATAGACTCAATTAAAAGTGTTAGTTACAGTTTAGAAATTGATTTAAACAATGTAATAGATTATTCGTTTTCCGACAAATCAGACGGTAAGTATAATAAATGCACTTGTAAGTGGTACGATCAAAAAACCAAAATGCTATTTACAGCAACAGCAACATTAAATAACGATGGTGGAGAGGCTGTTATTTGGAAAGAAGTAGATAGTAATTCTGAGGCTCAGAAGCAAGCCGAAAACTGGTTAAAAGAACAATCGAAACAAGAGTTAGAGCTTGAGTTAACACTTGTTGGTGATGTTCGTTGCCGTGCTGGTATTAAAGTAAATTTAATTAACGCTGGTAGATTTTCAGCACACTATTATATTAAAGAATCGACTCACGAGCAGAGCCGTTCGGCAGGTTACACCACAAAAATAACACTAGCAAAATGATAGAGTTCGGCGAAATTAAAGAGGTTAAAACAACCTCGGTAGTTGTGTTTTTTCCGCAGTTAGAGACTGAAATAGAGTGTCAATTACTGTACCCATATACCACAGAGCAACAATCTTATTTTGTACCTGCTAAAGGCGAGCAGGTTGCTTGTTTATTATCGGAAGGTAAAAATATATGCTTAGGCTCGTTGTATAACGATACCGATAAACCAACAGCAAGCCAGGGTACTTTGTACAAAAGTAACGATGTTACTATCGAAAAGACTAAAGACGGCTTAACAATGAAAAAAGGCAACACCTCTGTTGTTTTGACAGATGTAGTAACGGTAAAAAAAGGTTTAACAGAGTTCATTATCGACGATAAGATTTCGATAAAAGGAGCTTCAACCGATTTAAAAACAGTATTAGATAGCCTTATTGATGAGTTTAAATCACTCGCAACAACTATGGGCGGCACATTATTGCCACCAGCAATAATAAAGCTTGAATTAATAAAAAAACAATTGTCCACACTATTAAAATAAAAGCTATGCACGAATTTATTGAAAAAGATGCTGAGAAAATTATTACCGATGTAGTATCGTTAATAGAGCAAAAATATGGTCAGAAAATATCGGAGGTGTCGCCTGAGCGTGTTTTGTCAGATGTAATTGCTTACCGCGAGCACAATATACGCATTGACATGGAGCTGTTAATGCAACAAAACTTTGTTCAAACTACAACAGGTGTGGCACTCAACCAATGGGGTGAGCTCTTTGGTTACACCCGAAGCACAGGCGAGAGTGACGAGCAGTTTCGCGGTCGTATAATTAAGACCTACGCCATTGTTGTTAATGGTACCAAACAGAGCTACGAGAGTAATATTAAAGCAATACCTGAGGTGTTAGATGCTAAGCTAATTAGTAAACGAGACGATAAAACACTTCCTCCAGGAGTGTTGCAATTGACTATTTTAGAAAAGTACGAAAACAACGGTATTTTAGCGGGTGTGATTGCCAAGCCTGAGACAGAGTTAAAGGTAAAACAATCGTTATTAGACCCGACATTTGGTATTATTGGCGACGATATTACATATAAGGCGGCTCGCCCTGTATATATTAATGGAGCAATCTCAATTTTATCGCAGTTAGGTTACAATAATACCGATTTGTTGAAAAATGTTAATTTTCAGTTAGATGTTTATTTTGGTGAATTATCGCAATCGTTTAGTAAAACTTTCGGCGTTTATGATCTTGAGACTGAATTATTAAAAGCTGGTGGAGTTTCCTCTGTAACCGACTTATCATTTACCAATATACCAACATTAAAGCCAGGAGAGTTTTATAAAAAAGGAGCTATAACCATTACAACACACTAATTATGCTACCCAACAGTATTAAAAACAATTTTACCGAAGCGTTGATTTTCGCATATAATCGGCGGTTAGACGGCTTAAATATTAGTCAATTGCGTATTGATCCGCAGAACGAAAAAGACATTTATAAGCTCGATTTGTGGTTACAAATGTTCGGTATACCCCGTGAAATATTGCCAGCCGATTTAACGGCTATAAGCCTGAGATCGTTTCTGCAAAAGATACAGACCATTACCCGACAAGCAGGCACACCACGCTCAATTGAACTACTATGTGAGGCTATTGGAGCACAAACGGCCACTATTAGATATGAATATGTTAACAGATATAACTCAGAGTGTCGTTACAACTCACAACAAAAGTACGACTCAGGCGCGCAATTTAAACGATTTGCTATTACTATTGAGGTTACAGGAGTAGCGAATAATAGACAAACGTGGTATAAAAATACACTTGCGAAAATGTTTTTGCTCTTTATTCCCGACCGTGTATATTTAGAGAAAATTCTTTGCTTATAGCGAAGATAAATAAAATTTCTGATTAATCAGTACTTTGTTATACGATTAATTTAAATTTTTAAAAGCCTTTTTACCATAGTTAAAAAGGCTTTTAAATGCTCTGTGTTAAATAAAGATTTCGTTAATTTGTTTAAAATTGTGGTTGACATATTAACCATTCTTGGGTAAAATTCTCAAAATATGAAATATTTTCTCAATAAAGTATTTCTCATTTTTTGAAATTTTTTCTCAAAGCGAAAAACAATTTATACCAATACACACGATGTAACATTTAAAAAAATATTCATTGCATGGTCGTATTGTATACCTGCTTTTTCCGATATATACCAAGTTGCTGGTAATATTAGCGGGTAAAGTATTGCCATTGTTCCCCACGACGATCCTGTTGCAAAAGCAACAATAGCAGAGAGTATAAAAACAATAGCAGGTAGCAAAAAAGGAGGGACGCTTAGTCCTGTAAGTATTCCCGAAAGAAATTCGGCAGTGTGTAGCTCTTTTGTAATGGTTGCTAATGTCCAAGCCAAAACAAGAATAATCATTGCGGTAAGCATAATTCTAAAGCCATCGATAACGCTCTCAACAGCATTTTTTAACGACACAATTTTTTGACCTACCGAAAGAAGTATTGCCACAATAACCCCAAAGCTCGACGACCATAGTAACGATTTGTAAGGGTCAGCCGACCCTATAGTTTCCGATAATTTTGTTCCAAATGTTAAATTACTATCGCCCCAAATATGGCTTTTGTATCCAGTAATAATAAGGCCAGCTATTGTGCCAAAAATTATTATTGCAACAGGAATAGCCGCGTTAAACCATCTCTCTTTTTCTTTAGGTATTTCGTTGGCTTCGGTTAACGATCCTGCCACCTCTTCTGTTTTAATACCCAACTTACGAGCCTGCTTTTCGCTTTTATACATTGGACCAAAATCTTTCGACTTATAAATAAGAATAAGCATAAACATTAGGGTTAGGATAGGATAGAATGCAAATTTAATAGACGAAAGTAGTATTGAATAAGGCGTAGCATCTATGTTAAGCTGAGCAGTAGAGTCGGCAATGTAGCTAAGTTCGGCACCAATCCAAGTTGTAACAAAGGCTATTGCAGCAATAGGTGCTGCAGTAGAGTCGACAATATATGCCAATTTTTCGCGCGATATTCTTAGCTTGTCGGTTATTGGTCGCATGGTATTTCCAACAACAAGTGTGTTGGCATAGTCGTCAAAAAAAATGGCAACACCCATTATCCATGTAATAAGTTGTCCTGAACGTGGAGTAGAGGCATATTTCGATAACTTATTTACTACGCCTGTCATTCCTCCGTTGCGGGTTGTAAGAGTCACCATTCCGCCAATAAGCATAGAGAAAACAATAATTGAAATATGCTCTCGGTCTTGTATTGTTGTTAAAACTCTATTAGCTGTAATATCTGTTATTCCATTTATTAGCGAATTGAAAATTGAATATCCACTATAATAAAACATAATAAATGTGCCCGAAAGAATTCCTAAAAGAAGAGCTGTATAAACCTCTTTAAACATAAGTGCAAAAGCTATTGCAATAAGAGGAGGAAGGATTGAGAGCCACAGAGGTAGCACATTTAATGAAATGTTGTTGGTTGATGATTGAGTAATTATAGTTATTTCTGTTTTTCCGCTCTTATTAAAATTGTAATTAATAGTGATGTTGTTATCAGATATGATGTACTTTTTGTTCTCGCCGTTAATCGTAATAGATAATATGGAATCTTGCGGATTATCTATTTCTAATTGTATTTCTGACGAAATATTCTGAATGTATAATGTGTGTTTGTTGTTAAAGTTGTTGTTGTTAGAGGCAAAACTATTAATTGAAACAAAAGTTAGAATGAAAATAAATACGCATTTAGTAAACTTATTCATAGTGTTTTTCGTTAGTTTAGTAAACCAAAATAGATATTTTTTACGAGAAACATTATTAGGAAATGGGAAAAATAGACGACATACTAAATAAAAATTTAAATAAGCTTCAACCAAAGGTTGGTCGGGTTCTTGTATCATCGCCTACATTGTTTGATATGTATTTTCGTAAGTCGCTTATTTTAATTACTGAAATTTCTGACACCGATACTGTTGGTTATATGCTAAATAAGTATTCGGGTGTTAATCTCGATGCAATTGTAACTGATTTTGCTATTAAAAACATTAAGGTTTTTATAGGAGGTCCTATTGGGCAAGACAGGATGAATTTTATTCATTCAAATCCAAATGTAAGTGATAGTCTGGAAATTTGTGAAGGAATTTATTGGGGAGGTAGTTTCGAGGATGTTGAAAAACTTATGATTAGAGGTGAGCTATTGCCCGAAGACATTAAGTTTTTTGTTGGATATTGTGGTTGGCAACCCGATCAGTTAAACGAAGAGATTATTTCGAAAACATGGATTGTTGTTAAAGAAGATACTATAGATGATATTTTATCAGACGACTGTAATTGGGAAGATGTGATTAATAATTTAGACGACACTTATAAATTATGGAAGAATTATCCTAATGAGCCGTTTCTGAATTGATTATAGTGTAGAGACGTTGCATTCAACGTCTCTACATAATAATATTATTTTACTTTAAAACCATCGCGACGTACATACATAACCCCGTCGTAACTGTTACGCAGGCCTAAAACCTTAGGTAAATATGCCGACTTAACAATTCGCTTGGCTACATCTTCCACTTTTAAAATACGTTTTTGATTAACTATATTCATTGTGGCCGATATTTGCTTAATGTCTAGTTGAGCCATCATTCCAACATTTACAAGGCCTGGCATATAGTAAATACTACGTACACCATAGCTTAGTGCTTCGCCAGCAAAACTTGCGGCAAAGCCATGAAAACCTCTTTTTGATGATACATAGGCGCTTGATCCAGCAAACATTGCATCTTCGGCAACAGAACCAATATATACAATAGATTCTTTGATATTAAGCATTAATGCTTTTGTAAGTTCAATTGGCGAAAATTGATTAATCTGAACAACTTTTTCGAATTCTTCGGCCGAAACTTCACTAGCTTTGCTTAACGACCCAGAAACCCCAGCAGAGTGAAACAGATAGTCTATTTTATTGTGTTTTTCTATTATCTCTTTAGCCATTTCTCTAACACTATTAGAGTTCGAGAAATTTACTTTGTGCATATAAATATTAATATCAAACAACTCTAATTCCTTCTTAAGCTTATTAGCTTTTTCGTCGTTTGAGCTGTATTGCATAATAATATCGCCTCCTTTTTGGGCAATATATCGGCAAATGTATTCTCCTATACCACCAGTAGCACCTGTAACTAACGATATAGTTCCTTTTAGATCTTTATAATTAAATTCTTTACGTTCGGTGTTTAATTCATGTGTTGGAACTTGATAAGTGAAAGCACCATATTCGCCTCCCACACCAGCTGTTGCACTAAGTATTTTTATACCAGGTTTTAAAAGACCTTGTTTTTTTAATAACGATAGTCCAAGAGGAACACCAAGACCCGAAACATTTCCGTACTTAACCTGAACCTCTTGGTAAAGCTTGTCTAAAGGGATTCCAAGTTCGGTGGCTATGGGTTTAAGAATAGCATCGCCAGTTTGGTGAGGTACCAACATGTCAACCTCATCGACATTCCAATTAGATTGTTTTAAGATCTCTTTACCTGTTCTTAAAATATTTAGTGTTGCTCTGTCTTTAACTATTGAATTATCTATATAAAGTTTCCAATCGTGAGAAACACCAACTGCATTAATCATTTTCGGATCCTGATAATTAGAAATAGCTATTAATCCTTCGCGATTTTCGGTTTGTGTACGGCTAAGAATTACCGCAGTAGCTGCATCGCCAAATGTAACAAAAGGTACAAAAGGTGTTGTTCCACTTAAAAAACTCGACATTGTTTCGGTATGAGCAACAACAACGTGGTTAATGTTTTGATTATTTTCTAATAATTCAATTGCCCTCTGAAGATTTACATTGAAACCTGAACAACCCGATGCTAGTGTATATACCTGCGACTGGTTGTCGTATTTGGTAAAATACGATTTTATTGTTGCCGCAATTCCAGGAGCTTTTTCGTGTGGCGAAACTGTACTAACTATCCAAGCACCAATTTCGTCGGGGTGCACATTGGCATCTTCTAATGCTGTTTCAATAGCTTTAATACCTAGCTCCAACGACGATTCGGTATCCCATTTGCGCTCTTTTCGTGGAGGAAATGGAACAACATGATTTCTGGTTTTAAATCCCATTTTGTATTCAACAAAATAGTCGAAAGGAGTTACATCGGGATGCGAAAGACGAAATTGTTGGTAGTTTTTACTAGCCATAATACGCTCTTCGTTAAATCCCTCTAGGTATCCTTGTTTAACAGCTTGCGAAACCTGGTCGTTTGATATTTGATATTCGCCAACGGCGTGACCTAATCCTGAAAAAATATAACTATTATACATTGTCTGAGTTTTTCTGTTTAATAAAATATTCGATAGGTTGGTGTACAATATTAGATAACTGCCAACCAGTCTCTTCGGCTAAATAGAAGTACGATTTTCCTTTTCCTCCCCATTTACCTATGTAGCCTTTGTTTGGTTTTATTTTATCGATAAAAGTTTTATTAGTTAAAATAAACTCCCATTTATCTTTTAGTTTTTGTTTCAATATTCTAATCTCGTTTTTATCTGACCCGAAAATTGATGCAGTCATACGACAATCGCTTATGTTACATAAATCAACAATATTATTGAAATCGGCAAACATAACCGATAAAGTGGGAGCAAAGCTATCGTTAAGCCATATTAAATCGTCACTCTTTACATCAAAAATTATAGTTGGGTAAAGCAGCGTTCCTTTTGGTAGTTTTTCAACTTTTAATCCTAAAATATTGGCTCCTCTATCTTCTGCTAATTTTATATTCTCTACTGCTTTTTCAACAATAATATCCTTGATAATGGGAGTTACTAGTGCTTTTGAAAAAGGGTTTATGCTTACATTAATATTGTTAAGTTTTGATAGCATAAGCTCTTTTATCAACTGTTTGTTCAGTCGGTTGTCGATAACAAGTCGGTTAAAGCAAACAGCTGCCTGACCATTCAAGGTAAAAGCCATTTCGAATATCTTATCGATAGACTTCGATAAATCAGCATCATTTAAAAGTATGGCGGCATTATTACCAAGCCCCTCGTAAATTAATGATGTTTTAGTCTCTATAGCTTTCGAAATATATTTACTTATCCATGCTCCTCCGTATACTTGTACAAGAGAAATATCAGGATTGTCGAGCATTGACGAAATAAATTCGTTAGCAGAGTCGTTCCTGAACACTATATTAGAGAACAAATCGTCGCTGCCAATTATATTTTTAATTATTTCCGAATACTCTTTAAGCATCGAAGGGAAATGGATAATAATAGGTTTTGTATTACCAAAAGCCATTAAAGCAGCGGCTAAGCTCATTCCAAAAAGAGCATACGATGCTGCATTATAAGGAACCATTACTGCATAACCCGAAATAATATTCTGATTTTCTACTTTATCTTTTGTAAGATGATAATTTCGAAGATTGGTAATTGCGCGATCTAATTCATCTGCATTTGCTTGAAACGAGATTAAAGTATCGTTTGTATTGGCTACAATAATATTATCTCGATTAGCCGAGAGTATATCAGCTAATCGAGTAATTAAAATTATATTATCCGAAATATTTGTGTTCACCTTTTATTTATTTTCTTCCCATGTGTATGAATCGCGACGAACAATCATAGCGTTTTCGATAGTATCGAAACCATTAAGTACCTTAGGAATGTAAAGCGATTTAACCATTCTTTCGGCAATATCTTGGGTTGTAACAACACCTCGCTGACCTATTGCCATGATAGCTGCATCACGCTGTTCGTTATTAAGGCTAGCAGCCATTCCTCCACTTACCACACCAGGCATATAGTATATTGATGAAAGACCTATTGCATGAGCCTCGTACGAGAAGCTTCCTGCAAAACCGTGGAGTCCTTTTTTGGCTTGAACATACGATGACGAACCACTAAATTGAGCATCTTCGGCAACAGAACCAACATATAGAATGCAGCTGTTTATATTGTCTTTTAAGATTTTTGTGAGATTAATAGGGCTAAACTGATTAACACGAGCTACGTTAATCATAGTCTCTTCGGGGACATCGCCTCCGCGTATCAACCCACCCGTAATTGCAGCGGCATGTATTAAGAAGTCTATTTTACCGAATTTAACTATTACATCGTCGGCAAAATCGGCAACCTGATCGTTATTGCAAAAATCAACTTTATGAAGGTAAGCATTTACATCAAGAGCTTCTATTTCGCTCTTAATTCTATTAGCTTTTTCGTCGTTGTTTGTGTATTGAAGAATTACATTAGCACCTCTTTTTGCCAACGAAACAGCCACTTGGTGACCAATTCCGCCGGTAGCACCAGTAACTAATGCTATTTTTCCTAATAAATCGGTACTAATGTCGTAGCCTTTACTTTCGTCTTGTTTTGGCCATAGATAAGCAAAGCATCCATATTCGCCTCCTAAACCAGCTGTTGGGCTAAGTGTTTTTGTTCCCTCAGTTAGTTTGCCTTGGTTTTTAAGGAGACACAAAGCAGCAGGAATTGAAGCTCCCGAAATATTTCCATGATTTATCTGTATATCTTGGAAAACCTTGTTTAATGGTACATTCATTTTCTTTGCAGCACCATGAACAATAGCATTTCCTGTTTGATGAGGCACTAAAATGTCGACATCGTCAATTTTCCAGTTTAATCGGTCAAGAATTTCTTTACTCGATTTACAAAGGTTTTCGGTGGCGCGAACTTTTACAACTTTTGGAGTCATATATAAATCACCTTCGGCATTAGCGCCAAGGTGATCAATCATAAACAAATCTTCGTGGTTTACTATTTCTAATAGTCCTTCTCGTTTTTCGCCTTCAACTTTCGAAAGTATTACCGCTGCAGCACCATCGGCAAAAGTAACGTAGTTTACAAAATTTGTGCGTCGAGGGAGAAGATGCGAAAGAGTTTCGGAGTGAAAAACCACAACATGTTTAGCCTTTTTATTGCTTTTTAAATATTCAACGGCTCTTTGTAGGTGGATGTTAAATCCTACACAAGCTGATGTAATTGTAGCAACAGGCGACTGATTTGTGTATTCCACAAAATAGCTTTTAAGAGTTGATGCTAATCCTGGAGCTTGCTCATAAGGAGTTCCGCTACTTCCTAACCACAAGTCGATATCGTTTGGATGAACAGACGATTGGTCGAAAGCTTGTTGAACAGCTTTAATGGCCAACTCAAGAGCAGTATCGTTTTTTGTGATTTTGTCGGGAGTAATAGGAAAAGGACAAACATGTCCACGTGTTTTAAAACCCATTACTTCACCTGCGAAATAATCGAAAGGAGAAATAGCACCATTTTTTTCTACAAAAGCTTTGTAACCATCGCTTTTAAGAATACGTGCATCGCTAAAGCCATCTAAATAGCCTTTTTTAGCAGCCGTTTCAAGTTCGTTATTTGTTATTTTGTTTTCTCCAGTGGCAAAGCCCATACCAGAGAATATATAATTTTCGATCATATTGTTTGGTAATTATTGTTCAGTGTAAAACGTTGTAATAAACTATTTGTTCCAGATAGGTTTTCTTTTTTCTAAAAAGGCACTCATGCCTTCTCTTCCGTCGTTTACAATTGATTTGGCAAAGCCTTTAGCTTCCATTTCGCAAGCACGGTAAAAGTCCATCTCTATTCCTGTTCTTGTTATCTCTTTAACGTGGGCAATTGCCGAAGGCGATTTTTTTGCAATATTTTGAGCTATAATAATAGTCTCGTCAAGCAAATAATCATCATCAACAATTTTCTGTATCAATCCAAGATTAAGAGCCTCTTCGGCGGTAAATTTATCGCAAGTAAAGAACCAATTAAGTGCATTTCCTATTCCAATAACTCTTGATAATCGTTGAGTTCCACCCCCCCCAGGGATAATACCAAGGTTGGTTTCAGGCATAGAGAAAATTGTTTTCTCGGAAGCAATACGAATGTCGCAAGCCAAAGCAAGTTCTAAACCACCACCAATAGTATAACCATTTAAAGCAGCAATTACAGGAATAGGAAGTTGTGTTAGACGATTGAAAACATACTGAACTCTGGTGATATAATCTAAAGCTTCAGATTCTTTAACATTAACCATCTCCGAAATATCGGCACCAACGGCAAAATTATCGCCATTACCAGTTATTATTAAAACATTAATGTTTTTATTCTGTGTAATATCGTCAATGATTGTGTTTAAATCTTCGACTAATGCGCTGCATAAAGCGTTCATTATCTCTGGTCGATTAAGTCTTGCTATTCCTATATTTTCTGAAATAGAATATTCAATATTTTGCATAATTAATTTAGATTGATAGTAGAATTCTACAATTAATAATGATAGGTAAAAGTAATAATTCTGATTATATATTTTTTTAAAAGGTTATATTATTGTTGTTTGAATTGATAACAGTGATAAAGGCTGGATTTTAATAGATGGGTAATTTGTGAAATTTATTGATTTGATTGGTTTTTGCTTGCTAATAAACATCGCTACAAATAATTTTATAGGATTAAAAAGGTTTAACTTTGTGATCAAAGTTTTGTATTCAAAATATTATTAGATGATTGATACAGTAAGTGCCGAAGAGTTTTTAAAGTTGGCCAAAAAATATACTATTCTTGATGTACGATCGCCAGGTGAATTTGAATCTGGTCATATTCCTGGAGCTGTGAGCATGCCGTTGTTTTCGAATGACGAGAGGGCTAAAATAGGTACTCTATATAAGCAAAAGGGGAAAGATATTGCCGTTTTAAAAGGGCTTGATTTTGTAGGCCCAAAGATGTCGAGATTTGTAAAGACAGCTAGGAAAAATAGTGTCGATAATACAGTGCTTTTGCATTGTTGGCGTGGCGGAATGAGGAGTGGGAGCGTAGCTTGGTTGCTCTCTACTGCAGGATTGAATGTTAAATTGTTGGAGGCAGGATATAAAAATTATCGATCGTTTATTCACGATTGTTTAAGTTTATATTCTAATATGATTGTTTTAGGAGGAAAAACAGGTAGTGGGAAAACTTTTGTGCTTGACGAATTGCAAGAGATTGGTGCAAATGTTGTTCAGCTTGAATATTTGGCATCTCATAAAGGGTCGGCTTTTGGTGCCATGGGACAAAACACTCAACCAACTACCGAGCAATTTGAAAACGATTTGTACGCTGATATCTGTAAATTTGAAACCTCTGATACAATTTGGATTGAGGATGAAAGCCGATCTGTGGGAAAAGTTTTTTTGCCTGAAGGATTCTTTAACAATATGCGTGTAGCTCCACTATTTTTTATTGATGTATCGAAAAAAGATAGATTAGATCTTTTGTTAAATGATTATACTGATTTTGATAAGAGTATTCTAATCGAAAATATTAATAAAATTGCTAAAAGACTGGGGCCGCAAAATGCTAAAGAGGCTGTAGAGTGTATTGAAAGTGATAATTATACACGGGCTATTGATATTGTTTTAGATTACTACGATAAAGCCTATTTATACGGTGTAAGTAAGCGTTCTCCTGAATCGATAACTTTAATAGACATTGAGGAAGGTACTTCTCTTAAAGATATTGCCATTAAACTTATAGATACTCAAAAAAAGTATTCTTATGGAAAATAATTTACCCATATATCTTGATTATAATGCATCGACACCTATTTGTGAAGAGGCTTGTGAGGTAATGAAAAATGTTATTACTGAGTGTTTTGGTAATCCGTCAAGTGATCATGTTTATGGTCGTATGGCAAGTGATAAAGTAGAGTTGGCTCGTAAAAAAGTATCTCTTTTATTGGGCTGTAAATCAACCGAAGTTGTTTTTACAAGTGGAGGTACAGAGTCAAATAACTGGGCTATTAAAGGAGTTGCTTTTGCAAATAAGCATAAAGGGAATCATATAATAACTTCACGAATAGAGCATCCTGCAGTAATTGAGGTTTGTAAGTATTTGCATGGGCAGGGATTTGAAGTGACATATTTGCCAGTTGATAAATATGGTACAGTGTCGGCGAAAGATGTTGAAGATTCTATTACTGAAGAGACAATCCTTGTTTCTATAATGCATGCAAATAATGAAACAGGAGCCATTCAACCAATTGAAGAAATTGGAAAAATTACTAGACAAAAAGGAGTTTTGTTTCATGTTGATGCGTCGCAGAGTATTGGTAAAATAGCTGTCGACGTAGAGAAGCTTGGAGTTGATTTATTATCGGTTGCAGCTCATAAACTCTACGGGCCAAAAGGCATTGGAGCTCTTTTTATTAAAGAGGGAGTTATACTTGAAAAGTTTATGCATGGGGCTAATCATGAAAGAGGATTTCGTGCTGGAACAGAAAATGTTATTGAGATAGTAGGTTTTGGTGAGGCAGCCGAAGTAGCCAGAATTGACTTTGAGAAAAATGTGTTTCATATGCAAGAGACTCGTGATATTCTCAAAAATATGATATTAAATTCAGGAATTGATTGTATCGTTAATGGTTATTCGCAGAATTGTCTTCCAAATACTTTGTCGATAAGTTTTAAAGATATTTTAGCTGGTGATATTTTGCATTCATTACCTGAAATTGCAGCTTCGTCGGGTTCGGCATGTCACTCAGGTTGTGTTGATTATTCAACTGTTTTGAAGGCTATGAATGTTCCTTCAGAGTACGCTTTAGGTACGTTACGTTTGTCGACAGGGAAGTATCTTTCTAAAGAAGATGTTGTGGTTGTTGCTAATTTAATTGTGAAAACAGTTCGTGAGTTGGTTGTGAGGTAGTTAATGGGGCTGCAGTAATGGAATAGTGAAAAAAACTGCAGTTCCGATATTTTCTTCTGATTCAATCCAAATTTTACCGCCTCCAATATTAATAATTCCTTTGCATATACTTAATCCTAAGCCTGTACCACCATGCACACGACGGAGTGAGTTTTCTACTTGAATAAATCTTTCGAAAATTATTTTTAGGTTTTTTTGCGAAATACCCATTCCTGTATCTTTAACGCTAAATAATAAGTTATTCTCTTCTAGTTTAACGCTAATTGTTACTTTACCACTCTCTGTAAACTTTATAGCGTTGTCAATAATGTTATGAAGAGTCTGTTTTAATCTCGTTTTGTCGAAATAAATTTCTGTTTTGTTAGGAGTCTTATTTTCAATTGTAATATCGATTCTCTCTTTCTCTTTTTTCTCTTTTATTGTTATAGCATCTTGCTTTATTTCTTCTAAAAACGCGGATAAATAGAAATTAATGTAAGATAAAGTAAGTTCGTTTGATTCAATTTTCGAGAAATCAATAATATCAGATATTATGGCAAGTAGTTGTTCTGTACTGTTTTGTATTATTTTTATATATTGTTTTTGCTTTTCTCTTGATAAGCCATCTTTATCAAGTAACGATACAAATCCTATTATGCCATTCATTGGTGTTCTAACTTCGTGCGACATATTTGCTAAGAAGCTGGTTTTTAATCTATCACTTTCTTCAGCTTTGTTTTTTGCTTTGTTTAATTCGTTAATTAAGTGTTTTTGTATTTCGTTGTTTTCTATAAGTTTTTTGTTTTTGCCAAGAAGTTCTATTTCGTTATTTATTCTATCTTCAATATTTCTAATTACTAATAAAACTCCTGAAAAATGACCATTTTCTATTATAGGATTCGATGACACCTCTACAGGTTTTTTTTCGCCGTTAGGCATAGTAACTTCTAATTCGTAAATAGTTTTGTTTTTATTTCCCAATTTTCGAAGGTTGAAATTATTCAGTAATTTTTTTTGATACTCCTCCGAGAAATGGCGCAATAGTTCTTTAGCATTTATTTCATTACTTATTTTGAAATTATCTTGGAATGCTTTATTTGTGTATGTTATTTTTACATCCTTGTCAACAAGAACAATCATATCTTGTGACGACTCGGCTAATATTCTATATTGTTTCTCGCTCTCTTTTACATTTTTATACATTTCAAGAATCTCTTCTTGGCTAATTTTTATCTCATCTAGTAATATTTTATGCTCTTCCTTCTGAATAGTTGATTTTTGAAGTGCTTCTTCAGTAAGTTCTTTTAATTTTCTGTTTTGATTTTTTAAATCTTTTATCTGATCAGTAAGAGTAATTCTTTTATTTAATTCTTTTGTGAATCTTGTTTTGAATTTAGAGGTAATGTTTTTCTTAGTTAAAATTGTTGATAATACTATAGTAATTATTAGTACTATAAGGAGTATTATTAGATAATAAAATGATTCGAAATTAGAAATATTACATGTTTTTAGCATCTGTAATATAATTGCAGACATACTATAGTGTATTATGTAATATAAATATATTGGCATAAATTGTTATCAGTCTCTTTTTTTATAAAGTTTGACTCTTGTACGTAACACTCTTTTTAATGTTTCCTTTATCATTATACTTTCTTTATCTGTAAAATTGTTTTGGTGTTTTCTGTTATTCTATAACGATTGTCAATTCTGTATCCTACAATCCATAGAATTTCTTCCTCACTTTTTAAAGTTAAAATATTGTGTTTGTTTCGCGAAGGTATTTTTAAATCTGTGATAAAATCACTAACCAATTTGTTGTTGTTCATTCCTAAAGGTTGAAATTTATCACCTTTCTTCCACTCGCTTATTGTTAGGGGGAAAATAATCTTTTCGAAATCTAATTGAGCTGTGTTTTTATCGTTTGATATTTTAAAGTCTTTGTCAATATTAATTATGGAGATGTTATATCCCTGAATTTTTGAATTTATGTTCTCTATTACGATATTAACATTTTCGTTCACATCTTCTTTTAAAGGTTCGAGAAGAAGTTTGTCTGATTCGCGATATAATTTATAATTATCAGAATAAAATATTTTGCCACTATCCCCTTTTTTTATGGATAGTTCAATATTGTTAATCTGGTCTTTATTAAAACCTTTTGGATTTAGCCATTCAAAGATGATTAGTTTATTATTGTTGTGGCCTAAAATAGTTTGTATATCAATATATTCTGATGAATTTGTCTTTATGACAAGGTTGTCAATTGTAGATGTAATTTGTGTTCTGTAGTATTCCTCTACATTTTGAATATTTGCAATAGTATTTTCGAAATTTTTAAATGATGAATTGTTTAATCCCTGAAAAAGAGGAATTATTTTATGTCTTATATAGTTTCGGTAATATTTAGTCTCGGCATTAGTTGCATCTTCTCTAAATGGCACATTTTCCTTTTGAGCAAAATTGTAAATATCATCTCTGTTTGCAAATAGAAGAGGACGAATTATGTGTCCGTTTTTATTTTTGATTCCTGTTAATCCTTTAATTCCTGTCCCGCGCGAAAGATTTATAAAAAATGTTTCAATAGAATCATTTAAATTATGAGCAATAGCTATGTAATCAGCTTTCTCAGCTTTTAATAATTTCAGAAACCAGTTGTATCTTAGTTCTCTGGCAGCCATTTGTATAGATAGTTTCTTTTCTTTGGCATATTTTTTTGTGTCAAATGAAATTGTTCTAAATGAGATATTATTATTTATGCAGAACTGCTTAACTAATTGTTGGTCCTTGTCTGACTCTTTGTCGCGCAAATTAAAATTACATGTCGCTATTATAATATTTAATTCAAGTTTGTGTAAAATATACGCCATCACCATAGAGTCAACCCCCCCGCTTACGGCACAAATGATTTTGCCATTTAGATCACATAAATTGTTTGATTTAATGTATTGTAATAGTTGATTTTGCATGTTTATAGTTTTAAATCGTTTAATACTTTAGTTATGGCCGAAGCTTTTACTAAGCATTCTTGGTATTCATTTTCTGGGATGGAGTTAATTGTAATAGCTCCGCCAACGCAAAACGAAAGATACTTGTTTTTTTTGTTGTACAGAATTGTACGTATAATAACATTGAAATCGGAGTTGCAATGAGGGTCTATATATCCAACTGATCCCGAGAAAACACCTCTTTTTGTTTTTTCGTATTTCTCAATTAACTCCATAGATTTTATTTTTGGGGCTCCTGTCATTGAACCCATCGGAAATGCCTTTTTTATGGTTTTAATATATAGTTCTTCATTTTCTAATTCAGCTGAAATGGTAGAAATCATCTGATGAACAGTTGGAAAAGTATATATTTTGCAAAGTTCAGGAACTCTTACAGAGCCTTTTTTAGCAAAATGTGATAAGTCATTTCTTACCAAATCGGTAATCATAATATTCTCAGCTCTCTCTTTCGGGTCTTTTTCTAAATCATCAATAAGTTTTAAATCATCAGCTTTATCTTTACCTCTAGGTTTTGTTCCTTTTATTGGTTGAGAAATTATAGTAGTGCCATTTTTTGTTAAAAATCGCTCCGGAGAAGCGCAAATAATATAGTTGTTATTTTGTTTAACGTAGCACGAAAATGGAGTAGGGGAAACCTGTGTTAGTCGCTTGTACACATCAATAGTGTCTATTTCTGTATTTTCTGAATAAAACTCCTGACATAAATTTAATTCGTAAACATCGCCAATTTGTATGTGATGCTTAATGTTTTTTATGGTTTCTAAGTACTCTTCTTTTGAAAAGCGAGCAGTAATATTAACTTTTGAATTAATTGGTTTTGTAGATTCTTGATTTGTTAAAATATTATTTACAAGATTTTTGATTTCAGATGTTGAAAAATCATCATCAAAAAACTCAACCGAAAGCTTGTTTTCACTAAGACAAATAACAATTTCTGGAATTATAAAGTAAAGATTTGAGAAATCTAAATTGTCAATATTGTTTGATGATAAATTTTCTATTTCGTTTTTTAAGTCGTAAGACAAATAGCCGAAAATCCAGTCTTTGTTCTCTTTGTAAAAAATGTTTAAATCTGAGAATCCGCTTTTTGAAGGGCTTTTGCATTCAATTTGTTTTTTGATGCCAAAAGCAGCAATAAAATCGTACTTTTTATATATGTCTTCGTTTTTACGAATGTTAGAATTGCTGTCAATAATAAAGTAGACGTCTTTTTCATTGCTGTAGTTAATTAAACATTCCTTTGTGTTTGATAAACTATCGATATTTTGGCTGTATCTTTTTCTCATAGTACAAAGATATGAATTAGGAATTCATTTGTATTTATATTTAAGAGAAGAGCAAACAAAAAAAGACACCCTTTTGAAAAAGGATGTCTTTTGTGATTCTGAAGGGAGTCGAACCCCTAACCTTCTGATTCGTAGTCAGATGCTCTATCCAATTGAGCTACAGAACCGTTGTTTTGTTTAATGCGTGCAAATATAGATATGTTTTTTTTATTATCAATAAATTGCACAAATAAATCTAATATTTTTTTTAATTTTTGCTTTTATCTTTATAAAAGCAATGAAAAAGTGATTCTGAAGGGAGTCGAACCCCTAACCTTCTGATTCGTAGTCAGATGCTCTATCCAATTGAGCTACAGAACCGTTGTTTTTGATTGCGATGCAAAGGTATTAAATATTTAATTGCTACAAAATAAAAATGGACTTTTTTCTTAATATTTTCGGGGGTTTCGTGTAAGTGGTTGAGTCTCTGTAATGGTTTTTTTGCTTAAAATTAATTTTTTTTAAGTCCGTTTAGTGTTTCTTAATTTTGCGGATGTTTTTTTTATTGTTTTTCCCATTGGTAAGTTAATTTTTATGGATAGTTGTCTAGCGCAAATTAAGATGAAGTTTGGTTAGAAGTTAGATTTGTTAATGAAATTGATGTTGTTTTTTATGAATATTCATTATGGTATATGGTAATTATTAAATGCGACTCCAATATGTAAGTCGCATTTAATTTTAGTAAATGAATTTGGTTGTCTTTACATTAATATTTCCGCAATAGTCGGAGACATAAATTGAAACAGTCTTTTCTGAATTGTCTTCGGTAATTTTATCGTCGAAATTATATGTAAGTAAATTCTTTTTTGCGTCGTATTTAAACAAAACCCATTGGTTGTTGATATATCCGTTGTATGACTTTACACCCGATATATCATCTTTAATAATTGCACAGATGCGTTTTTTTGACAAATATTTTTTGTTGTCAATGTTTAGTACTTTTATTATTGGTGCAGTAGTATCTATTTTCATAGTGAAATATCCAGTTTCTCTCGATTCGCCAATTATTTTGTTTTTTACTATTCTTGTTTTAATAGTTTCGTTTAATTTTCCGTTTTTATTAACAGAGCACCATATAACCTTTGAAAAGTCAATCTTTGTTGAATCGCTTATATCGTATAAAATATTAAAAGGTTTATGGAATATTGATTGGTATGTTGCAAAATGTAATATAGGGAATTCTGTTTTTTTGTCGTAAAAAATTGACATGTCAAATTTTGTGTTATTGTATAGGGATTTTTTGTTTATAGAAATATTGTATTCATTAGCATCTAAAGAATAATCTTGATTCCAAGATAGTATTTGGTTAGTTTTTGTAGAGGAAAAACTATCGGATCTTTTTATAGTAGTTTCCAAAGTTGATGTATTTCCGTGTGAGTCGGTTGTTACAAATTTTATGATGTGGCTGTTGTAATCGTTTAGTGTTATAATTCCATTATTTTCTGTCTTGTAAATGTTTAAAAGGTTATTTGGAAGTATGTGAGTTCTATATACGTTACGCTTGTATTTTTCTTTCTGAAAATAGTCAATAACACAGTTTGCGTATCTTGTCTTAGAAAACGAAAAGCTGTCGATTTTTAGAGTGAAAAATAGTTTGTTGTCGAAGTAGACTTTAGTTTCTTTTATTCCGTTTCTGCTTCGACTTTCGTTTGTGTGGTCATACATTTCAACTCCTAACGCGAAGTCTTTGGGTACTTTTATTAAATTTTGATTTGAGTAATATTTACTTCCTTTTTTGTGTAATTTGTATACGCCAGATCTGTTGAATAGTTGGTTTTTTGTGTTATATATATATAAGTTGTTAAACGAAGGCGCTATGTTATCTTTAATAATTGGAAAAAACAAAATAGGATCGAGTGGGTTTTGAGTTTTGGAATCACGCATCTCAAAATGTAAGTGAGGTCCTCCAGAGCTCCCAGAATTGCCTGAAAATCCAATTAGTTCATCTCTTTTTATAGTGATTTCGTTTTCGTGAAATGATAAATCAATTTCAAAGCTTTCCTTTTCATACTGTTTTTTTTCTGCTATTCTTTTTAATGTGTCGCTTAGTCGATCAAGATGTGCGTATACAGATGTGAGTCCGTTGTAATGGTTTATATATATAGCGTTTCCGTATCCTCCACTTTGTATTTTGATTCGTGATATATATCCCGAATCAATAGAGTAGATTGGGAATCCCCTTTTTCCTTGTGTTCTAATGTCGATTCCTGAATGAAAATGGTTTTTCCTTATTTCTGCAAAATTTCCAGACAAGGATATTGGAATTTTAATTGGCAGTTCAAAAGATTTTTTTTTACCTGTTATAGTAATGGGTAATAACAGTAAAAAATTGAGTGTTAATGCTAATTTTGTTTTGTTTGTCATTTTTAGGATGTGATTTTTTTTCAAAGTTAGATTATAATTGAAAACTGAAAAATTATTAATGATTAAAAAGTTTGTCTTAAATAGTAAAATTATTACTTTTACTTAAAGTAAAGTTTATTATTTTTGTTGAAAACATAAAGCATGAATAATCTTGGGCAAACTCTTATTCTTAGTCTAAATAGTAAAATATCTGCTGTTGAAGATAAAGTTGAAAAGTTGCTTAGTGAAAACATAAAGTTGAAGAGCGAAAATAGTAAATTTCAAAAAAGTTTGTTGGAACTTCAGCTAGAAAATCAGGCTTTAGTTAACAAAAATGAAATGCTTAAGTTGTCTAAGACTTTAAACTCTATTGGGGAATCAAATTCGGTAGAATCAAAAGCTAAGATAACAAAAATTGTGCGGGAAATTGATAGGTGTATAGCTTTATTAAATAGATAAAATATACTAGTGGAAAGTAAGAGAAGAGTCAAAGTTAGAATAGCAGACCGGGTTTATCCTTTGTCTATTATTGCTGATCAGGAAGAAGTTCTTAGGAAGGCTGAAAGTATGATAAACGAAAAGATAGAGTCGTTCAAAGGTATTTATATAGATAAAGATAATCAGGATTTTCTGTCTATGGCAAGCTTGCAGATTGTAATGAAAACTCTTCAGAAAGAATCTTCTGGTGATATGGAAAGTGTTTTGAGTGAGTTGGTGAAAATTGAGGATCGATTAGATCAGCTTACTGAGAAATTGTAATACATCTCGTTCATTGAATTAAAAAAAAGACTTTGCCCGCATAGTTAATATATTTGAAAACTCAACAGATTTTAAATTGGAGTAAAGCTCAATAATAGAGTAGAGTATACCTACCTGCTAGTCAGGGGTGAAAGAAATCGGAAACTCGATCCTATTTGGCAGCTCCAGCCGTGTCTAACGGGGTTTTTCAAATTGGCTATGTGGGCTTTTTTTGTAACATATATTTTAAACAACTAAAAAAATGACTATTGATATCGTAGTAGTAATGGTGTTTGTCTCTTTTATTATTGGAGGGGGCTTGTCTTATGTTTTATGGGATAGAGCTTTGAGATCCAAGAAAGATAAGCTTATTAGAGATGGGCAAGCTGAGGCAGAAGTGCTGAAAAAAGATAAAATACTTCAGGCCAAAGAGAAGTTTCTGTATCTTAAAGCAGAGCATGAAAAGTTTGTAAATGAGAAAAATGTTAAGATAAATCTCTTGGAACAAAAAGTTAAGCAAAGAGAGAGTAGTCTTAATTTACGTCAAGAAGAATTTCAGAAAAAGAATAATGAGATTGAAGCGATTAGAGCTAACTTGAATAAACAGCTTGAGGTTGTTGAAAACAAAGGAGTTGAATTAGAGAAGATGCATAAAAAGCAGGTAGAAAAGCTTGAAGATCTTTCGAATATGTCTGCAGAAGAGGCAAAAGCTCAACTTGTTGAATCAATGAAAGAAGAAGCGAAAACTGAAGCTATGTCGTATATTAATGATATAATGGACGAGGCTAAAATTTCTGCTAACAAAGAATCTAAACGTATAGTAGTTCAGACTATTCAAAGGGTTGCGACAGAAACAGCTATTGAAAATTCAGTTACAGTGTTTAATATCGATAACGATGAGATTAAGGGTCGAATAATTGGTCGTGAAGGGCGTAATATTCGCGCTTTAGAGGCTGCAACAGGAATTGAAATTATTGTTGATGATACACCTGAAGCTATCATCTTATCTGGTTTTGATCCAGTGAGACGCGAGATTGCACGACTGGCTCTTCATCAGTTGGTTACGGATGGTCGTATTCACCCTGCTAGAATTGAAGAAGTTGTTGCGAAAACCAAAAAGCAAATTGAAGAAGAGATAATCGAGACAGGTAAGCGTACAGCTATCGATCTTGGAGTTCATGGTTTACACCCTGAATTAATAAGGTTGATTGGTAAGATGAAATATCGTTCGTCGTATGGTCAGAATCTTCTTCAGCATTCGCGCGAGGTGGCTAATCTTTGCGCAATTATGGCGTCGGAACTTGGTTTAAATACAAAAGTAGCTAAACGTGCCGGATTGTTACATGATATAGGTAAAGTGCCGGATGATGAGCCTGAGTTGCCACATGCTATTCTTGGTATGAAATTGGCCGAAAAATATAAAGAGAAACCAGATGTTTGTAATGCAATTGGTGCTCACCACGATGAATTAGAAATGACAACTTTGATTTCTCCAATAGTTCAGGTTTGTGATGCTATTTCGGGTGCTCGTCCTGGTGCAAGACGTGAGGTTGTTGAATCTTATATTAAGAGGTTGAAAGATTTAGAAAATCTTGCTCTTTCATATCCTGGAGTAACTAAAACTTACGCTATTCAAGCTGGTCGTGAATTAAGGGTTATTGTTGGAAGTGATAAGATTTCTGATGTTGAAGCAGAAAGTTTATCATACGACATTTCTAAGAAAATTCAAGATGAAATGACTTATCCTGGTCAAATTAAGATTACTG
The DNA here is from genome assembly GCA_016926405.1 of Bacteroidales bacterium. Lineage (GTDB taxonomy): Bacteria > Bacteroidota > Bacteroidia > Bacteroidales > UBA6680 > UBA6680. Next base: position 234 of record JAFGOQ010000130.1, on the reverse strand, counting down.
TTATAAGAGAGACAAGAGCTATAGCTTATGCTAAATAGTTAAAAAAATATTTTATTTTAAAGGTGTTCTATATTATATTGAACACCTTTTTTATTTCTTTAGTTTTTCTTTGATTAATCTATTGATAAAAGTAATTTTAGAGCCAATTTGTTATTTAAAAGATTCTAGAAAATTTATTTATTGTTTTTATGAAAGATATTCAAATGGTAGACCTTGTGTCTCAATATAATATAA
>JAFGOQ010000129.1 GCA_016926405.1 Bacteroidales bacterium | reverse complement strand
GATTCACCAGGCAAAACATATTTAGCATAAAAGTCCTGCGAAGAAGGATCCTTTATTCCTATTAAAAAGAATGTATCGTCCGATATGAAATTTGTATTTGAATATACCTCTTGAGCAATTTGGTTAAAAGAAAGATGAGATGTAATTTTTTGACCAATATTACTTAAATGCTTAATATCTTCGTAAGTCTGAAACAACTCTTTATTATTACGTTCAAGAACACTTTTCTGAATTTCAATCTCCTCGTTTTGTAATACAATCTTATTATTTTGTTCTAATAATTTCTTGTTAGTCTTTTGTTTTTGTGCGCTATGACGATTCAAAAAGAAAATAATAACCATCAAAATTATAAATCCAGCAATTGAGATTGCTCTAATTTGGCTAATCTGATTATCCTTTTTTTCTTCTAAAGCATCCCTTTTTTGATTTTCAATATCTTGCTCACGCTGAATGGCTTTTATTTGATGCTTCATCTGTTGCCTAACCAACTCATTCTTTTGCTCGGCCATACTAATACTATCGCGAGCCTGATTTGTTAAAGATAACAACTCTAGAGCATCCTTATAATCTCCCTGCGATTCTCTTATTTCAGAAAGCAAACGAGCCGATTTTTCGATTGTAGGCCAAAAATTAATTTCTTGGGCTACCGATAATGATTTTTCTATATTCTCAATGGCCAATTTGTTATCTAGCAAAATATAATAAAGGTTTCCTATCTGATAATACAAATCAGAGATGTTAGAAACACTATTTGCTTTTATATAAATATCAATGGCTTGTTGAAAAGTTTTTAAAGCTGCATCATAATCTTGCTTTAGCAAATAAAACCCACCAAGATTTGAAAGGCTTGATGCTAATGACACCAAATTACCGCTTTGTGTCTTTATTGAAACACTACGCAAAAAATACTTCAGAGCATGGTCATAATCACCCAATCGTTGGTATGACAACCCAATATTATTATAAAACTTCCCTTTCAAAGTAAGATTATTGGCAGCTATAGCGTGTTCTAAACCAATCTCATAATTCTTAAGCGACTCTTCTGGCTGATTTAAGGTAGAAAAGATAACACCTAAATTATTATACGAACCAGCAAGCTCGTCTCTCTTATTCTCATTTTGATATATATAAACAGCTTTATAGAAATATTCTTGTGCACTTGTCAGTTTCTCTAACCTATAATATATGCTTCCATAAACATCATAAATATTAGCTCTTAATAAAGGGATGTCAATCTTTTCCTCGTATTCAGAGGCATGATCCAATAAATTAATAGCTTCCTGAAACAATCCATTATTTTCAAATAATTGAGCCTTATTGATATAATACTCGCACAACGCTTCATAATCTTTTTGAGTTATAGCAATACTATATGCTCTATTTAAATAATCGAGAGCCTTTTGTGACTCACCCTTTGTTATAAGAAGCTCTCCCAATAAGTTATTCGATCTAGATGCTGTTGCTAACTCAAAATTAGCGTCGGCAATTACTAACGATTTTTTAGCATAAAAAATCGCACTATCAATATTACTATTCTTAAAAGACTTAGCCTTAACAAAATTAAGTTCTTGTGGCTCGTCAATAGCAAAGGAGACGCTCTCAACGCCCTTTACAAAAAAGCACGAGAAAGCAATAAAGATTAAGAAGAGTAAAAATTTTATACGATTCATGGTTGTGTGAATTCTAACGCAAAGTTAATTCTAATTTTATTAGTAAACGGAAATTACCAATGGTTATTTTAGCTTTCCAAGTGTTAAACATTGTTATTATGTTGACAGAATCATAATAATCATAGATAACTCAGCAGCTCTATACAAACCTTATTAACTAACTTTTAACTCGTTGTTGAACAATTGTTATTTTTCCAACAAGAGTAATCTATTTGATATATTTTAACAAAGTCTCTTAACCAGATTGCATCTGTAGCAACACACTATGCTATGAACAAAACCTTTTAGAAAATCAATGATATTAGAACAACGAAAACATTGTAGACTCATAATTATGAAACAATCTACGATCATACAAAAGTAAAGAAAAGGTTACTAATGATTAAAAACAACAATATCCATTTTTTTATCGTGCTTCTCAACTGGTACTTTTTCAACCATCTGAAAATTAAAACAGATTCCAATTTTTAGTGCATTTGTGGTAGTTAAAAGTTTATCATAAAACCCTCTTCCGCGTCCCATGCGATTTCCTAATTTATCGAAAGCAACACCTGGAACAATAATTAAATCAATACTCTCCGTATCCAAAAAAGGTAATCCTTCGGGTTCAGGAATAGCAAATTGCTCGCCAGCAGTTAAATTTTCTACGCCCTTAAACTCCTTTAAAATTAAGTCGTCGCCCTTTACCGATGGAAGAATAATACGCTTTGAAGCACTCCATTTTTCTACAAACGATTGTGTATAAACTTCATCGGACATAGACCAATACATAAGAATAGTTTTTGCATTCTGAAAAGCAGGTAACTTCTCTAATCTTGAGTGAATATCACTAGAAAGTTCAATTAATTGTATTGCTGAGTACTTATCCTTCAAATTTCTAATTTGCTTTCGAAGGTTCTTCTTAATTTCAATTATATCGGTCATTACAACATTGGTTTTATGCAAACTTATAAATAAAACAGGGCTATATTATTACATTTGCAAATAAAATTATTGATATGATTGAGAGTGTGATATTTGATATGGACGGGTTAATTATTAACTCAGAACCACTTTGGGAAGATGCTATGATTGCAATGTTTAAAGAATATGACATATCGGTATCGCGCAAAGAACTTTTAAATGTTAAAGGATTTAGAGTTGACGAGGCAATTGTATATATAAATAATTTAAAAAGATGCTCTAACTCATTACTTGCAGAACAACAAAAACTAACAATAAAAAATATTACAACCCTAATAAAAGAAAAAGGAGAAGCCTTGCCAGGTGTTTTGTCGACAATTAATTATTGCAAAATAAAAAATATTCCTATTGCTATAGCTTCATCATCATTATACGAAGTAATAGACGCCACTATTAGCCGATTAAATCTGAACAACCATTTTAACGTTGTTTACTCTGCTCAAGACGAAGAGAGAGGAAAGCCGCACCCTGGAATATTTATTTCAACAGCTAAAAAAATGGATGTAAATATATCTAACTGCATAATATTTGAAGACTCTGTAAACGGAGTAATAGCGGCTCGTGCAGCAGGTGCAATAGCCGTTGCAGTGCCCGACAGTAGCCATTTCGATAATCCACAATTTTCTATAGCCCACCACAAGCTAAAATCTATGGAAGAGGCTATTACTATTATAAATAGCTACAAAAAGTAATTTTTCTACTTTATTCTTGGTTTTAATAAAAAAACATAATATTTTTGACCGACCAGTCAGTCATTAAGATTATGATATCAAAAAGAGAAACAAATAAAGACGAAAAAAGAGCATTAATAATAGACACGGCTCTACAGCTATTCTCAACCGAGGGTTACTTTGGAACATCAATGAGTAAAATTGCTTCAACAGCAGGAATAGCAAAAGGATCTACCTATAATTACTTTGCCAGCAAAGAAGATTTGCTAAAAGCAATAATTAACGATGGGTTTAAACATCTAACAGAATCAGTAGATTATCTATTCGTAAATTTTATAGATGATAAATCGATGGAAAAATACATTCGTCACTCGTTTAAATTAATAATGGACAAGCCAAACTACTGGCGACTATTTTTTGCCTTAGCAATTCAACCATGGTTACCAAAACATTTTATGGCTGATATTATGCAAAAAATGGAACCAATGTTTGCAAAAATTGCAGAGTATTTCGCTTCTAAAGGATTTTTAAATCCAATGGCTCAAGTAATGCTATTTGTCTCAACACTTGACGGAGTATCAATAAGCTATCTGACAGAGCCTGAGAATTATCCAATAAACGACATTTGCGAAATACTTGTAGAACGTTACTGTAAATAGTTGTAAATTACACAGTACTGACAACAAATTTGTTGTCTATACGCCTAAATAGAAAAAAACATGAAAAAATCAATTTTACTCATTTTATCACTTACCCTTATTTCGGCATTAAAAGCTCAATCGGCAAAAGATATTATTATTAAAGCCGACCAAAAATGGCAAGGATTGTCGCAAATATCGTCAATGGAGATGACTATTGTTCGCCCAACTTGGGAACGAACTATTGCTTTTAAAGGTTGGACAAAAGGACGCGACTATTCGTTAACATTAATAACTGCTCCAGCCCGAGAAAAAGGTCAAACATTCCTTAAACGCCAAAACGAAATGTGGACATGGAACCCTAGTATTAACCGACTTATTAAATTGCCAGCGGCAATGATGTCGCAAGGGTGGATGGGTTCGGACTTTACTAACGACGACATATTAAAAGAGAGTTCTATTGTTGTTGACTACACTCATAAAATAATTGGAAAAGAAGAGATAAACGGAATTATGTGCCATAAAATAGAACTAATACCTACCGAAGAAGCAGCTGTTGTATGGGGCAAAATAATAAAATGGATAAGCATTGACGAAACCGACCAGATAAAAAACGAATACTACGACGAAGACGAAATGCTTGTAAAAACAGATATTGCCTCTGATATTAAACTTATGGGCGATAGAAAAATTCCAACCCGCATAGAAGTTATTCCAGCCGACAAACCTGGCAACAAAACAATTGTGATTATTACCAACATTAAATACAATGTTAAAATGGATAACTCATTCTTCTCACAACAGAACATGAAAAAATTAAAGTAAAATATAAGATGTTTGAAATAAGATATTGAAGTAAAAATAACGACTAAACAACTTATCGTCACTATACTAAACAATAGCAAACATCCACTAATACACTAAAACATGAACTACCTAAAAATAGCCTGGCGCAACAGCATGCGAAATAAACGAAGAACTATAATTACCGCATCATCGGTATTCTTCGCAGTTTTTCTTGCTCTCATAATGCGATCGATGCAAATAGGATCGTACGACAATATGATAAACAATATTGTTGGTGCTTTCACGGGCAATATCCAGATACATAAAATGGGATATTGGGACGACAAAATAATTGACAACTCGTTTGAATTCACCGAAGAAACCAAACAGATTATCACAAGCACTACTCACATTACAGCCATTTCGCCTCGTATTGAATCGTTTGCCTTAGCATCACACCAAAATAAATCGAAAGGAATAATGGTTGCGGGAATAGATCCCACACACGAAAACAACTTTTCGAAATTAAAAGACAAACTTATTAATGGCGAATATCTTAATCAAAACGACAACAGAGTACTAATAAGCGAAGGTCTTGCTCAATATTTAAAAGTTTCGGTTAACGACTCAATTATTCTTATGGGACAAGGTTATCACGGAATGTCGGCAGCAGGTATTTATCCTATTGCGGGAATAGTAAAATTTCCCTCGCCCGAATTAAATAAACGACTGGTATATTTAAACCTAAAATCGATGCAAGAATTCACCTCGCTCGACAATAAAATTACATCGCTATCAATACGCATTAACGACGATAAATACCAACACTCTGTTATTAACTCGCTTAAAAACCAGCTACCAAAAGATCAGCACGAAATTATGAGTTGGCAACAATTATCGCCCGACTTATCACAATCAATAGAGGCAGATAATGCTTCGGGTATTATTATGCTTGCTGTATTGTACATTATTGTAGCGTTTGGAATTTTCGGAACATTACTAATGATGATTACCGAACGAATACGCGAATTTGGAGTGATGATGGCTGTAGGAATGAGAAAATCTAAAATAGCTTTTCTTGTATTCTGCGAAATAATGATAATTGGATTTATTGGTCTTTTTTCGGGAGTGGCTATAAGCGCTCCAGTTATTCTAGCATTCTTTTATCATCCTTATCACTATAAAGGCGAAATGGCTGCAATGATGGAACAATATGGCATGGAGCCAATTCTTCAGTTTGCCATTCAACCCGATTTCTATATAAATCAAACAATTACTGTTTTTGTAATAATCCTGTTTTTAGTAATGATACCTATTTCAAAAATATTACGTCTAAAAACTATAAACGCCCTACGCAGTTAAATTTTCAGAGAACAAAATGATTGTATCTACAAAAAAACTAAAAACATGATTTACTCACTATCACGAAAAAATATATGGCGCAATAAAGTACGAAGCCTAATTGTAATGGGTTCGGTTACTGTTGGACTAATATGTGGCATATTCTTTATTGCCTTTATGAATGGGATGACTGTTCAACGAATAAACTCGGCAATAAAGTCGGAAGTATCGCACATTCAAATTCACAACCCTGCATTTCTCGACGACAACGAAGTACAATACACTATTCCAAATATTGCCGAACTAACAAATTTGTTAGACACAACATCGACAATTATGGCCTATGCTCCGCGAATTACCATTACCGGAATGATAGGCTCGGCACGATCGTCGGAAGGGGTTAAAATTGTGGGGATAAATCCTGATAAGGAACGAATAGTAACCGATATTCACACAAAAATTACAGATAGTGTACCAAATTATTTCGGTAAAAAACGACCAATTATGATTAGCAAACGCTTAGCCGATAAAATGCGCGTTAAGCTAAACTCTAAAATTGTTTTAACATTTCAATCGACAACTGGTGAACTTACTGGAGCTCCATTTAAGGTAACGGCACTTTATCAAACATCAAACAAAGTTTTCGACGAAATGATGGTGTTTGTACCACAGCAAAAAATTGCAGCCATTGCTGGCCTAAAGTCAAACCAAGCTCACGAAATAGCAATACTTTTAAAAAGCGATCTGCAAACAGCAGATACTAAAGAAAATATTGCTGAAGCATTTCCTAATATTACTGTTCGTACATGGAAAAAAATTATGCCAGAACTAGGTATGATGGTCGATATGATGGACAGCATGCTTTATGTTTTTATGATAATAATTCTTGTGGCACTTGCTTTTGGTATTATTAACACAATGATGATGGCTGTTTTAGAACGCCAGCGCGAAATAGGTATGCTTATGGCTATTGGAATGAATAAAAAGCGAGTGTTTACAATGATAATGCTTGAAACAATATACATTTCAATGACTGGAGCAATTGTAGGAATGCTTATCTCTCATTTAATACTCTCTACTTTAGCAAATACAGGTATCGACATGTCGCTATATGCCGAAGGTTTAGAAGCTTATGGCTACGACAAAATCATCTATCCTGCTATCGATCTAATTCACTACATAAACATAAGTGTATTAGTAGTAATAACAGCAATAGTGTCGTCTATATGGCCGGCCCGAAAAGCTCTTAAACTAAAACCAGCAGTATCAATGCGAATTGAATAAATTTTAAAACGAGAAGTAAAAAACAAAGGTTACAAACTATCGGAAAAAACTACGTAATATGGAAACAGTAATAAAAGTAGAAAAGCTATACAAAATATACAACGAAACAGGTGTCGAAGTAAAAGCTATAAACGGAATAGACTTAGAGATAAAAGAGGGTGAATTTACTGCCATAGTAGGTCCTTCGGGATCGGGAAAAACAACTCTACTGAATATGATTGGCGGTCTCGACAATCCAACATCGGGAATAGTTGAGGTAGGTGGAGTGTTATTAAACGAGATGTCGTCGTCACAACTAATAGACTTCCGCAAAAACAACATCGGTTTTATTTTTCAATCGTACAACCTTATACCTGTGCTTACTGCAAAAGAAAATGTAGAGTTTGTTATGCAACTTCAGGGACGAAGCAAAAAAGAGTGCTCGCAACGTGCTATTGAACTTTTAGAAGCCGTTGGTTTAGGCGACAGAATAAACAGTCGACCAGCAAAATTATCTGGCGGTCAGCAACAGCGAGTAGCTGTGGCTCGTGCTCTGGCATCGAACCCTCGTTTTATTTTGGCCGACGAACCTACTGCCAATCTAGACAGCAAGTCAACCGAAAATCTTCTTGATATTATGTTAAAACTTAACCAAAAAGAGAAAGCAACATTTGTATTCTCTTCGCACGACCAAAGAGTAGTTAACAAAGCTCGACGAGTTATTGTAGTTGAAGATGGTAAAATTATTAATGACGATGCAAACAATTAAACCTCTCAGGATTTAATAGTCTGATTTGACAGTCAAATTTTACTCTCACATATTGTAGCAAACTGTTTTGACAGTTAAAATTGACCTTTACAAACTGCAAAAGTTTATCTTGAGAATAAAAATTTAGTTCTAAATAAAAGAATCGTTTAATAATTATTATTCGACAAACATAAAAATGTATTAATGAGAAATATTTTTTTTAAAATTGGATTAATTATAACATCAACACTCCTTATTAATACCAAAATACAATGCCAGCAAAAATTACAAGCATCGGGCTTTGTATCTGCCATGCCAACATTCATGTTTAGCGATATTAGCCAAGAGTGGAGCAACGATTTCACACTTCATAATCGATTCGATTTTAGCTACACACCATCGTCAACATTCACTTTTGAGGCAGGACTGCGCAACCGAATAATTTCTGGCGACATGATTACATCGGGGATGATTGACATAGGCAATTATAATACAGACCAAGGGTGGTTAGACATAACTGAGAATATAGCTTCGGGCAAATCGTATGCTTTAAACTCGTCTATTGATAGACTATTTATGAACATTACCTTCAATAAACTTGAGATAACCCTAGGACGACAACGAATAAACTGGGGAATATCAACAGCCTGGAATCCTAACGATATCTTTAACGCCTACTCTTTTTTCGATTTCGACTACATTAAACGTCCTGGAAGCGATGCACTGCGATTTAAATATTACACTGGAAACACTTCGGTATTAGAATTTGCAACAGCAGTAGACAATAATAAAAAAGTAACCTCTGCCCTATTCTCTCGCTTTAGCTTAAAAAGCTTCGACCTACAATTTTCAACAGGTATTTTTAAATCAGACCACATTTATTTAGGTGCAGGATGGAGTGGCTACTTTAACAGAGTAGGTTTTAAAGGTGAATTAAGCACTTTTGTACCTTATCAAAACAGAAACGATAGAGAACAAATATGGTCGGCAACAATAGGTGTCGATTACATTTTCGAGAATTCATTTACCATAATAACAGAGTTTTTATACCAAAGCGGTAGCAACAAGCAAATACTATCCGAAGGACTTTTTACTGCAAATAATTTAGATGCACGCAGTTTATCATTTTCAGAATACTCATTATTTGCCTCAACCTCGTACCCAATAACTCCACTACTTAACGCCTCTCTTTCGGCTATGTATTATCCAAGCATGCCAGGCTTTTTTGTAAATCCATCGGTTGAGTATTCAATAAGCAACAATTGGTACTTATCGGCAATAGCGCAATATTTTAATATTGAAACAGAAGACAATAAAACAGAAATATCAATGTTATATTTGCGACTTAAAGCAAACTTTTAACATTTATTAATAGAATTATAATTAGCATTTTATTAATATCACGCCCTGAATTAAATCTATACGTAATTAGGAATTACAAAATAGATAACTATTATTGCAACCTTTAGTTAATAATATTTAATTCGATGTATGTTTTTACTATATTTCGGCACAAAAAACAAATAGCATTATGGCAAAGAATAATAATATTGTAGTAAATCCCAATGTAATAAACCAAATCTGCATAGAAACAGAGATTCAAGGAAACATTATTACAAAAGGAGATATAAGAATTGATGGTGTTTTAACAGGCAACCTAACAACTACTGGCAAACTTGTTTTAGGCGAAACAGGTCGCATTCATGGCGAAGTATTTTGTACTACAGGACATATTTCTGGTACTATCGAGGGTAAAATTAATAACAAAGAGGTTCTTTCTCTTAAGAGCACAGCATCAATAGTTGGCGATATTAACACCGACAAATTAGCAATTGAGCCAGGTGCAAAAT
>JAFGOQ010000010.1 GCA_016926405.1 Bacteroidales bacterium | reverse complement strand
TACAAACAAAGCATGATGGTTGTTGATATTATTAATAACAAACTTGTAACATATTTGTATACCATGACTAGAGTAAAGAAACGTATAGTTTCTCATGTTGCTCAAGAGGTATTAGAAGAGTAGATTTTTATTAATAAAACCTAAGGTGTTAATTAGAAACAAGGCTGCCAATTTGGTAGCCTTGTTTTTGTTAAATATTGATTGCTGAGAATTAAATTAATCACCATCGCGAGCTTGGCTAATGTCGAAGCCATCTTCAAACGATTTATTATATTGAGTAATAGCTCTCCAGCTCATACCCATGTTCGAGAATCCTCCATCGTGGAAAAGGTTCTGCATAGTTACTTTTCTGGTTAAATCAGAGAAAAGAGTAATACAATAATCGGCACATTCTAATGCATCGGCATTACCAAGTGGCGACATTCTTTCCGAGAAGTCGATAAGCGAATCCATACCTTTAACACCACTACCAGCAGTTGTAATAGTAGGCGATTGTGAAACAGTGTTTACTCTAATTTTTTTGTCTCTACCATAAATGTAACCAAAGCTTCTAGCAATAGACTCAAGCATCGATTTAGCGTCGGCCATATCGTTATATCCATAAAGAGTACGTTGAGCGGCAATGTATGAAAGAGCAACTACCGAACCCCAATCGTTAATGGCATCCATTTTACGGCACACTTGTAAAACCTTGTGAAACGACATAGCCGAAACATCAAGAGTTTTTTGGTAGTAGTTGTAGTCTAAATCGTCGTATTTACGCCCTTTACGTACGTTTGGTGACATTCCAATAGAGTGAAGTATAAAATCGACCTTGCCGCCCAATATTTCCATTGATTTGGCAACAAGTTCTTCTAAATCTTTAATACTTGTGGCATCGGCAGGAATTACTTGCGCGCCAGTTTTCTTAGCTAATTCGTCCATCTCGCCCATGCGCATAGCAACAGGAGTGTTTGTTAGAACAAATGTAGCACCTTCTTCGTGGGCTCTTTCGGCAACTTTCCATGCTATAGACATGTCGTTTAGAGCACCAAAAATAATTCCTTTTTTTCCTTTTAATAAATTGTAAGACATATTAAAATGTATTTGTGGACAATATTAATTAACCATTAAAAGCTCTCTAGCGTTAGAAACAGCGGCATCGCTTAATTGTTCGCCGCTTAGCATTTTGGCTAATTCAAGTATTCTTTCGTCGTTTGATAAAAGTTTAATTTTTGTCTTAGTAGCAGTTTGGGTATCTTCTTTATAAACTTTAAGATGAATATCTCCTTTACCAGCAACTTGTGGTAAGTGTGTAATATTTATTATCTGCATTGTTGCCGACATCTCTTTAATAATATTACCCATTTTATCGGCAATATCACCCGAAACGCCAGTATCAATCTCATCGAAAAGTAGGGTAGGGATGGTTTTGTTTGTGGCCAGCAACGATTTTAAGCTAAGCATTAATCTAGATGTTTCGCCGCCCGATGCAACCTTACCAATTTCTTGTAATTCGCCCTGTTTATTAGCGTTAAAAAGAAATTCAATATTGTCTATTCCTAATGTGTTAAAACCTTTCTCTTTATTGTTTGCTATGCAGAATTTAGAGTTTTTCATTCCTAAATTTGCAAGCTTATCAAGAATATGCTTTTCTATCTTAGTAAAGGCTTTTTCGCGTTTATTGCTTAATATATTTGCCAGATTAGTTAAATCTGTAGTTATTGCAGAAAGCTCTTTGTTTAACTCTTCAATTTTATCATCAAAATTATTTATCCTCCCAACTTTATCGTTAAAGTCATGTTGCAGAGCAATAAGCTGTTCTACTTCTGATAAGTTGTGCTTTTTTAGTAACGAATTGTAATTGCTTAATCTTTCGGTTACCCAATTCGTACGTTCAGGATTAGCCTCAAACGACGACGATAAATTTCCTAAATCGCTTGCTATATCGGCTATTTCAATATACGAACTCTTTAATCGGTTATGTAATTCCGAAAAGCTAGGGTTAAACTGAGAAATTTTCTCTAAATCGTTTGTAATAGCTTTTATTTGCGATGTAATATTGTTCTCTTGCTCCGAAAGTATATACGAATTTCTATCTAAAATACCTTTAATAAGATCGGCATTTTCAAGTTCGTTGATCTCGCTTTCAAGATTAAAATATTCTTCGATATCAGCGTTTAATTCAACTAACTGGTCGAGTTGAAACTGGTAATAATCTAAATCTTCTTTTTCTTTTTTAGATGTTTCAACAAGTCTTTCAATCTCTTTTGAGAGTGTTGTGTACTCTTTATATTTTTTTTGATAATTAACTAGCTCCGAAAAACAGTTTGCAGAGGTGTCTACAATGTTTGTTTGAAAGGAAGAATTGTTAAGTAAAAGGTTATTATGCTGCGAATGAATATCGATTAGTTTGTTACTTAAATCTTTTAGAATAGGTAGGTTAACAGGTACATCGTTTACAAAAGCTCTCGATTTTCCATTTGGATTAATCTGTCGGCGAATTGTAGTGATGTCTGAATAATCGATATCATTTTGGTTGAAAAAGCTTTGCAGATTATAATTCTTTATGTCGAAATCGGCCTCTACAATACAATTTGCATCTCTGTTTAATAGAACAGAGGTGTCAACCCTTTGTCCTCTAATTAAGGCTAAAGCACCTAGTAAAATCGATTTACCAGCACCTGTTTCACCAGTAATTATTGTTAATCCCTTGTCGAAATCAACCGATAATTCCTCAATTAATGCGTAGTTGTTTACAGTTAACGACTTAATCATTCTATTTTCCTTTTAAAATTTGCTCGTAACGCGATGCATTTGTAGGATTAACTTCGCTCAGAATATTTACAGCTCTGGCTTTTTCGTTATCGTAAGCATCAGTGAAAATATCAACTAATTCAGAGTTTTTAGCATCAAAAAATATTTGCATAAATGTAAGGTAGTTATCAGGCTTATTTCTGTGTACTTTCTGAAGTAATTCTAAACAATTAAGTATTTCATTACGTCCTTGTGTAGCCTCTTTTTCCATTACATCTAATCCCTGGCGATGATATTGATAGTAACATTCGCGCAACGGCTGATAGCCGCGATTTAATATATTTTCTATAAGCCAGTATCTGTTCTTTTTATTTTGTTCAAAGGCTTTCCATCCAGCCAAATTTGACGATTGTGCATTAGATACAATTCTATCGGCTTTTTCGAAGTATTCTGTTCCTCCTTCAAGGCTAAACGAATCGAAATCGAGCCCAATAATTACGTAAGCATAATACGACAGAACCGAAATAAGGTTCGATGTGAATACCGACTCATTAAATTCAAGCTGTTCAAATTCGTCGAATTTGAATTTAAAATCAGTGTCTTTAAAGTTAAATAGTACCGAATGATATGATGTATTATAAATTGGACGGCGACTTTGAACTTGAATTGAGGCATCGTATTCGTTTGTTGTCACCTCGCTATTTATTGTAATTTGAATATTACATTCAATACGTTCGTCGGTGGTAAATGTTGCATTAGTCCAAACGGTATTATTCATAAATTCGTAAATAGTTTTCTGCATATTTTCGAATACCGTTCTGTTTGTTCCTTGAATCTGAGAAGCGTTAACAGAAATATTGCACTTTAGCTCTTGCGAAAAGAGCTGAGTCGAAAATAAAAAAAGTAAAATTAGGGTAGAGGTAATTGTTAATCGTTTCATACAGATAGTTTTGTTGATTGCTATTTGTTAAAATATTTACGCACTAATTTAGACAATAAAAGTCAAAAAAACATTCCTGTTATTGCCAATATTAGTGCGTAGTAACTATAGGTAATAACTCAATATTTTGTTTGCAATGTCTTTTGCAACTTCAGTCTTACTTTTTAACTCATATTTATCGATTTTATTTTGTTTATCGATAATAGTTATCTTATTTGTAGGGTGACCAAATCCAGCACCTTCATCGTTCAAAGAGTTTAAGACTATAAAATCTAGATTTTTGCGTTCTAGTTTCGATAGCGCATTAACTTCTTCGTTCTGTGTCTCAAGTGCAAATCCAACAAGAAGCTGTTCTTTGGTTTTCATAGAACCAAGGTGTGCCGCAATATCTTTTGTTGGTTTAAGCTCAATATTCCAGTTCTCTTTTCCTCGTTTAACTTTCTGATTTGCCGAAATAACTGGAGTAAAGTCGGCTACAGCAGCTGACATTATAGCAATATCACAGGAAGGAAACATAGTTGTTGATTGCTCAAACATTTCGTTAGCCGAGACAACAGATATCTTTTTAATGTTTTTGTTGGTTGTGGTTAGAGCTGTTGGTCCGCTAATAAGAAAAACTTTAGCACCAAGGTTTGCAAGCTCTTCGGCAATGGCATAACCCATTTTACCTGTCGAATTGTTTCCAATAAAACGGACTGGGTCAATCTGTTCGAAAGTTGGCCCAGCCGTTATTAGAATATTTTTATTGATTAGTTTTTTTTTTTATTTGAGTTGAAAAACTCAATAACTTTAGAAACTATCACTTCCGGTTCTTCCATGCGTCCTTTGCCAATTAATCCACTAGCCAATTCGCCACTAGCAGCTTCCACAATTGTGTTACCGTAGCCTTTTAAGGTCTCGATATTTTTTTGTGTAGCAGGGTGCATATACATATCTAAGTCCATTGCTGGAGCAACCATCACTGGACATTTAGCCGATAAATAGGTTGTTAAAAGAAGATTATCAGCTATGCCATTTGCCATTTTACCCATTGTGTTTGCCGAAGCAGGAGCAATAAGGTAAAGATCGGCCCATAATCCTAGGTCAACGTGCGAATTCCAGTCACCATTTTCGGGGTTAAAGAAATCAACAAGAATAGGATTTTTAGATAAGGTAGCAAGTGTTAAAGGTGAAATAAACTCTTTTGCAAGCGGAGTCATTATCACTTTAACATTAGCGCCTTCTTTAACTAAACCTCTAATAAGAATAGCAGCCTTATAAGCTGCTATACTTCCTGTAATACCCAGGATAATATTTTTTCCCTTTAACATAAAGTGAGATTTTAAGCCTCTTTATTAGGATTACGATAATAAATATTACCTTCAATAAACTCTTGCAATGCAATAAGAGCAGGTTTAGGTAATCTCTCGTAATACTTAGAAATTTCAATTTGCTCACGATTTTCGAAAATCTCTTCAAGATTATCAGAATAGTTAGCAAACTCATCTAATTTTGAATTAAGCTCTTGCTTAATCTCAACTGAAATCTGGTTAGCTCTTTTTGCTACAATTGCAACTGTTTCGTAGATGTTGCCTGTTTGTGCATCTAATTCACTAAGATCTCTTGTTACCGTTGTTACGGCTGCTTTTGTTTTTTTATAATCCATACTCCTATAAGTTTGAAGTCTTATATTTAGTTAAAGCCTTATTTGCTGATTCAAACATTTTTTCTGCTGTTTTTGCATATTCGCTATTTGGAAATTCTCCAATGAAGCTATAATATTCATCAACAGTGTTTTGGTATCGTTCCATTTTTTTGTCTTCTACACTATTCTCGGCTAATAAATAGCTTGATTCAACTAGAAGAAAAAGTATATCTTCGCGATATTTTGTTTCTGGAAATTCGTGAATAGAATTTCTTAACGAAATAATAGCTGCTTTGTAATCGCTTAATTGATAATAAAGTTTTGCATTGTAAAAATCTTTCTCAATTAACTTGTCTTTTAATTCGTTAATAAGAATCTGTGCTTCGTTTGATTTAGGATTATTTGGGTTGTGTGATATGAATATTTGGAAAGCCTTAATAGCTTCCTTAGTTGCTGTTTGATCTAGTTCTGGGCGAGGCGATTCCATGTATGAACAGTGCGCTGCTAAAAATTCACACTCAACACCTTTTGGGTCGCGAGGAAATTCTTTAACAAATCTGTTGAAGTAATATCCTGCCATAATGTAATCTTCGCTCTTGTAATATGCATGAGCAGCATAATATGTTACTGTTGAAGCTTTGTCTGTACCACGATAAAGCGGAATTAATTGTTCGTAAAGTTTTATTGACTTTTGGTATTTGCCTTCTTTAAAAAGTTTAGTTGCAAATTTGTATTTCTGTTCGTAGTCGTTATTCTTAAGAACTTTTTCGTACCCTGAGCAGCCAAATGCTGTAACAATTAATCCTAGTAAAATTATTCTGCTTATATTTTTGAGCATAGTTTTTCTGTAAAGTTAGGTTGCAAAGATAATAGATATTTTTTAGGTAGTACATAACTAAATCATAAAAAATATTAATAATTTGGGCGTAATAATTAAAACCATATCTTTGTATACTTCATTTTTATTATAACAAAATAAACTATCATAACGTGGATATTTTCGAAAGAATTAAAACAAACAGAGGACCTCTTGGTCAATATCAGAAAGCTGGACATGGTTATTTTGCTTTTCCTAAGTTAGAAGGCGAGATTAGTCCAAGAATGAAATTTAGAGGTAAGGAAGTTCTTACATGGAGTATTAATAACTACTTGGGTATGGCCAACCATCCTGAAGTACGCAAAGTTGATGCTGAAGCTGCTGCTGAATTCGGTATGGCTTATCCTATGGGTGCTAGAATGATGTCGGGACAGACTAAAGTTCATGAAGAATTAGAACAAAAGCTTGCTGCCTATGTAAAAAAGGACGACGCTTTCTTGCTTAATTTCGGTTACCAAGGAATGGTTTCTATAATTGATGCTTTGGTTAGTCGTAATGATGTTATTGTGTACGATTCGGAATCGCATGCATGTATTATGGATGGACTTCGTTTACATATGGGTAAACGCTACGTTTTTCCTCATAACGATATTGAAAATTGTCGTAAACAGCTTGAGAGAGCAACTAAACTTGCAGAAAAACAAGGTGGTGGTATCTTAGTTATTACCGAAGGTGTTTTTGGTATGAAAGGAGATGTTGGTAAACTTGACAAAATTGTTGCTCTTAAGAAAGAATTTAATTTCCGTTTGTTAGTTGACGATGCTCATGGCTTCGGAACAATGGGTAAAACAGGTTGTGGTACAGGTGAGCATTTTGGTGTTCAGGATGAAATAGATGTTTATTTCGCCACTTTTGCTAAGAGTATGGCCGGTTTTGGTGGTTTTGTTGCTGCCGAAAACGATATTATTGACTATTTTAGATATAATATGCGTTCGCAAACTTATGCTAAGTCGTTGACTATGCCAATGGTTAAAGGTGCTTTAAAGCGTCTTGAGCTTATTAGTAATTCAACAGAGTATAAAGATAAACTTTGGGAAATCACTAATGCTCTTCAAGGTGGTTTGAAAGAGAGAGGATATGATATTGGTGTTACGGAATCGCCTGTTACTCCTGTTCTTATGAAAGGAGGAGTGCCTGAGGCTACTAACCTGATTATGGATTTACGTGAGAATTATGGATTATTTTGTTCAATTGTTGTTTATCCTGTTATTCCTAAAGGTGAAATTATTCTTCGTTTAATTCCTACAGCAACACACTCTTTAGAAGATGTTAAATTTACTCTTGATTGTTTTGATGCAGTTAGAGCAAAACTTGAAGGTGGAGAGTATATGTGTGATACAATTCCTGAGATTCCTCAAGAGGTTTAATAATTTCCAGATATATAAAAAGAGTCGGCTTAGCCGACTCTTTTGTTTATAAAAAACTATATTTTTCTGAGTATTCTAACATTTGATCTACGTAGGAATTGCAGTAGTCTAATTTCACATCAATCCATTCTCTCTTATTGTTATAAACAGGAGTTAAATTTGGATTAATAAAACCTGTATATGGAGCTATTCCTAGTTTTTGATATCTATCAAGTATTTCGTTATGAATATTTGAATCAACCTTAATTCCGTAGTTTTCAACTAAATTTTTTGCCGCGGTATAATCACCCTCCGATTTTATTCTTTGAATTTCTTTCAGTAACAATCCAAATAATTCTCGTAATCTGGTAAAATCGTTAACCACAAAATAGGTTTTGTTTTCCTTTATAATTTTTTCAATTACATTATTTTTTTGTCCCTTTTCATAACACCATTTGCAGATAAGTTGTCTATTGCGCATGTGTGCTTGCTCTATATTTTTGTTTGGTTCAATTCTTACCAATTGAGTCATTAAACCATTTCTTATATAGTTTTGGTACTCGCAAATTGCTACATCTTTGGTTGATATTAGATCTAGGTTAATCATTTTTTGATCCATTATATAATATAGGGCAAATAGATCAGCACGAGCTTCTTCAATAATTGAATAGTAATTTTTGAGTGAATCAGTATTAATTCCCTCTCTAATTTTTCCCGATCCGTGTCCTAAACATTCGTGTAAATCGGTATGTAAATTACTGGCCAAAAAACCATGCTTTTTGTTTAATTCTATCTCAGATTTATCGTATGCAAATTCTTCTAAAAAGCCACTTTCTAGGCTGTCGGCCAGATGTGCTTTGGCTATGTTTTCTATAGTTACCGATTTGCTGCCGTATGTTTCTCTAATCCATTCGGCATTGGGTAGGTTAATACCTAATGGTGACGCTGGATAGCAATCTCCACCTAGCATAATAACATCAATAACTTTAGCTGAAACACCTTTGACCTTGGGTTTTTTATATTCACTATTAATAGGTGAATTATCTTCAAACCACTGTGCGTTTTGTGATAATATTTCGGTTCGTTTTGATGAAATTTCATTCTTAATGTTAACATTTGCTTCCCAACTCCCTTTAATTCCTAACGGATCGCCATAAACCTCAATAAAACCATTTATAGTGTCAATTGACGACTTTGTGTCTTTTAACCACAAAATAGAGTAGTAGTCAAAAGTTTTTAAATCTCCAGTTTGGTAATACTCTATTAATGTTTTGAGCCACTCTTTTTGCTGATTATTTTGTGTAAAGTTAATTGCTTCACTTAACCAGTAAATTATTTTCTTTATTGGTTCGGAATATAGTCCATTTTCTTTGTAGGTTTCTTCAATTATTTCGTCGTTAACTTTGTATAGTTTGCTATTTAATCCAAGCGAGACTTTATCTCTTATTGTTTCTTTTTGAGTATTGTAATATTCTTTGACTTCCTTATCAGTAATGTTTTGATAGTAGTTGTTTGCTGAGTTTGAGGTTAAATCCTTTAATGGGTCTTGAGATACTCTTTTATAGTATTTTTCTGTCGAGAATATTATTTCCTCTATGAATTCAATGAAATTTGCTTTAGATAGGGTTGTTGAATTGAATGATTGATAATCAATTGTTTTTAGAAGCTTGAGAAAATAAGCTCTGTTAAATTGAGGTATTATTTTTTCGGTTGAGTAGTGGTGATGGATTCCGTTTGAAAACCATAC
>JAFGOQ010000128.1 GCA_016926405.1 Bacteroidales bacterium | reverse complement strand
ACTAACAACAACAAGTCCTGTAGTTACAAGAGTTTCTATAGCAACTTTCGAGTTTGGATCTTTACGTAAAAATTGGTCAAGTAATGCGTCCGAAATTTGATCGGCTACTTTGTCTGGATGTCCTTCTGATACCGACTCCGATGTAAATAAATATCCCATAATATTTTATCTGTTAAAAGATTAAACGTTTTAGGAAAAATAAGACTGTGCGGTAAAAGAAAACTAAAGTAGGTTTGATTCTGCTTTAGCATTTTTTTAAGTGGTTGCAATCAGTCAAATCCTTCCACTGAATTTTGATTTTGCAAATATATACAATACTATTAAAAAAAACAGTGTTTGCTAAAAATCATTTTGTTAACCCACGAAAAACATCTTCAAGATTACTTTGTTCGGTGGTTAACGATATAATTGGCGTGTTATTGGCCACCGAGAAGTTGTAAATATCTCGTCTAATGTCTTTTCCCTGGTTCGAGAAAAATAGAAATTGTCGACTGTTTTTTTGTTCAATGTTAAACGATTGCGAAAGAAGTTGAAGTTTTTCGTTGTCGATATCAATATCAAACTCAACCGAAACAGATGTCTTACCCGAGTTAATTAACAAGTCGGATGTTTTTCCATCGGCAACAATTTGACCTTTGTTAATTATTATTGTTCGGTTACAAACAGCCTCTACCTCTTGCATAATATGAGTCGAGAGCATCACTGTTTTGCTCTGACCAACTTTTTTAATAACCTCTCTAATGTCAATTATCTGATTAGGATCGAGTCCTGTTGTTGGTTCGTCGAGAATAAGAACTTTAGGGTCGTGAATAAGAGCCTGCGCTAGTCCAACTCTTTGTCGGTAACCTTTAGATAAGGCTCCAATTTTTTTTGTCATCTCCGGAATAAGACCTGTTGTCTCCAAAACATAGTCAATACGCTCTTTGGTTGCTTTGCCAAGTTTGTATAGCCCTGCAATGTAGTTAAGATACTCCCTAACATACATATCCAAATAGTTTGGATTGTTTTCGGGTAAATATCCTATTAAGCTCTTCGAAGTAACTGGATTTTCGAAAACATTATGTCCACAAACCTCAACAATACCACTATTTGCAGGAAGATATCCAGTTATAATTTTCATTGTGGTAGATTTTCCTGCTCCGTTAGGCCCAAGAAAACCAACAATTTGGCCATCGCCTATCTCGAACGAGATATTGTTAACAGCTTTTTGGCTTCCGTATATCTTTGTAAGATTCTGAATTTTAATAGACATAATATTGAATTACAATTGGGGTTAATATTACAACAAAAGTGCAAAACAAAGATCAACTTTAAAAGATTATGCAGGTTAATTTATTGTTGGTTTACCGAAAGAAAACCCCCTCTCGCCGATTTTATATTACTTATACTTATACGAACAGATATTTTTGCGACGATTGAAATAAAAAGTTAAAGGCAAAGAGATAACTGCTAGCATGAGAGATGTGAACCCCAATTTTAGAAGCCGTTTTTTTAATAGAGATAAGTAAAATAACTAATCACACAAATAAACCATTTGGTCAAATGAGAATCAAAAGCGACTATTACGGAAACTATTTATGTTAATTTTGTTTCCAAAGTTTTTAATATGAATGAAGAGAAATTAAATATTACAATTAAGGCGGCCGAACTTTTTATGAAGTATGGTATAAGAAGCATCACCATGGATGATGTGGCTAAGCATTTAGGAATGTCGAAGAAGACTATATATAAGCATTTTGCCGATAAAACCGATCTTGTTTCAAGTTGTGTTAATTATCATTTGGAAAATAATGATGAATGTATAAATGGAAATATTAATACCGACGATAACGCAATAGATATTTTGTTGGGCGTTCATAAGAGGGTTAATACTATTCTTAAAGAGACAAATCCTTCGTTAGAGTTTGACTTAGAGAAATATTATCCCGAGATATATAAAACTATTAGGGATAAAAGAGGCGCTACCATGCTTTTATCAATCAAGCGAAATTTAGAAAAAGGTATTCAGGAAGGCCTCTATCGCGATAATATGAATATTGATATAATAACAAAATTATTTGTCTCGAATATGGAAAACTTTCATTTAAGCAGACACTTTACAAGCGAAGATTTGTATTCGTCGGAAGTGTTTCTTGAGATATTTAATTACCATATTCATGGTATTGCCTCAAATAAAGGAATAAAATATTTAAACGATAATTATAATTTATAAAGCTTAATTAAATGCAAAAATTAATCCTATTGCTAACAGGTTTATTAGCGGCAACGGTTGCTTTCGGTCAGTCCGACTCTACAATGCGTTTTTCGCTTAAAGAGGCACAAGAGTATGCCTTGCAAAATAATTACGACGTAATTAATGCCAAACTCGACATTTATAAGGCAAAGAAAAAAGTTATGGAGACAACAGCCATTGGTCTTCCACAGGCAAATGTTTCACTATCGCACAATTATTTTATCGATATTCCTGTAACTAAAGTTCCAGCAAAGTTTTTCGATCCAACGGCACCTGAAGGGGCAATGGCAGAATTGAAGTTCGGAACCGATCATAGTTCAAAAATTGACTTTACTGTTTCGCAATTAATTTTTAGTGGCGAGTATATTGTAGGTTTGCAAACTGCAAAAATTTACCGACAACTATCGGAAACTGCTGCCGAAAAGACTAAAACAGAGATAATGGAGAGTATTACAAACTCTTATTATTTGGTTTTAATTGCCCGTGCAAATCAAAATATATTGAATAACAATCTTATTACAACACAAAAACTTGCCAACGAGACAAAAGCTATGTTTGAGCAAGGTTTGGTTGAAGAGATAGCCTACGATCAACTTCGTGTTACAGCAATGAATCTTAAAAATTCGGTTTTAATGATCGAACGACAAAAAGATGCAGCAAAAGATTTGTTAAGAATACAATTGGGTTTAGATTTAAATCAGAATATTGTTCTTACCGATTCTTTACAGCAATTAGTTGACAATGTAAATATCGAGGGCGAATTGTTAAAAAAACTATCGGTTGATAGCCAATTAGATTATCAACTAGCTTCTATTCAAGAGAAATTAATGAAGAAAAGCTTAGATCGCGAGAAGACAACTTTTCTTCCTACAATCTCGGCCTTTTATAATCACCAGGCTAATCTGCAAGGAAACAATTTCGACCTTTTTAAATCGGGTGCCGAATGGATGCCAGCAAATATTGTAGGTGTTACAGTTTCGTTACCTCTATTTACAAGTGGTAGCCGTTTGGCAAAAATATCGCAAGCTAAGGTTGATTATAAAAAAGCACAAAACACAAGAATAGTTGCCGAACGTAGTATAAGAATGGGTGTTGTTCAGGCTCAAAAGGCATTGCTAACAGCAAACGAAAAATATATTAATCAGACTGATAATATTAAACTAACAGAGAAGATTTTTAATCAATCGGCTATAAAATTTCAAAAAGGAGTTATTCCAAGTAGCGAATTGGCTCAGAATCAGAATCAATATTTAAAGTCGTTAAGCGATTACTACCAGTCGGTTTTCGAACTATTGGCAGCACAAAACAAGCTTAATAAATTATTAAATACTTACGATAACAAATAAAAAATATATAACCATGAAAAAATATCTTTTTGCAGCATTAGGTTTAGCTTTAATGGCTTGTGGAGCTAAAAAACCTATCGAAGAGGGTGCTACTCCAAAACCTAAGGAGTTTAAAAAAGTAAGAACCGAGCAGGTTAACAATAAACGATTTGATCATTTTATTGAGGTTAATGGAACAATTGATGCTATTGAAATAGCAAATATTAGTCCCGAGATGAATGGTCAGATAAAAGAGATTTCTGTTAAAGAGGGACAGCGAGTAGCAAAAGGAACATTGTTACTTTCGCTTAACACACGCGCTATAGAGAGTTCTATTCGTGAAGTAAAAACAGGTCTTGAACTGTCAACAAAGCTTTACGAAAAGCAAAAAGAACTTTGGGATCAGAAAATTGGTTCTGAGATTCAGTTTTTACAGGCAAAAAGTCAGAAGGAATCGCTTGAGGCTAAGTTAGAGACTTTACAGGCTCAGCTTGATATGAGTAAGCTTAAAGCTCCTTTCGATGGTATTGTCGACAAAATTAGAGTTAAGGTTGGCGAGATGGCTTCACCAGCTTCTCCAGCAATAAATTTTGTTAATCTCGACAAAATGAAAGTTGTTGCCGAAGTGTCGGAGTCGTATTTAGCAAGTATTAAAAAAGGGAGTGTTGTGAAATTAAACGTTCCTTCTTATCCCGACTTTGAATTAGATATTCCTGTTTATCGTACAGGAAATATTATAAATAAAGTAAACCGTACTTTCGAGGTTGAGCTTCGTTTGAGCAATAAAAACAGTTTGCTTAAGCCTAATATGATGGCTGTTTTACACATAAACGATGCAACTGTAAATGATGCATTAGTTGTTCCTTCAATTATTATTAAAGAAGATTCAAAAGGTAAGTTCTTATTTAGAATAAACAACAGTAATGTTGTAAGTAAAACCTATGTTAAAACTGGTTTGTCATATCTTGATCAGACTCAGATTATTGATGGCGTTAACGCAGGCGATAAGGTTATTGTTGACGGATATAATATGATTAGTAACGGCGATTCTGTTGAAGTTGTTGAATAAATTAAGTTGAAAGAAAAGATGGAAAATCAACACGAACACAAATCCGATAAAAATATTTTTAAGACCTTTAAAGCTACTACTATAGCTCTTAAAAATAGAACCTCGGTGCTATTGTTAACAGTAGCAGTCGTAATAATGGGTATGGTGTCGTACAGCTCGTTACCAAAAGAGTTGTTCCCCGATATATATATGCCAATTGTAATGGTTCAGACTCCTTATCCAGGTAATCCGCCTGTTGATATGGAAAATCTTGTTACACGTCCTTTAGAGAAGGAACTAGAGACTATTAAAGGAATTAAGCAAATCTCGTCGACATCGTATCAAGATTTTTCGATGATATTTGTTGAGTTTACTTCGGGAATAGAAATTAGCGATGCTTTACAAGAAGTACGCGACGCCGTTGACAAAGCAAAAAGTGAGCTGCCCGACGATTTGCCTCGCGATCCAACAATTCAGGATATCGACTTTTCGGAATTCCCTTTTATCAATATAAACCTTTCGGGCGATTTTAGTTTAGATGAGCTTAAGCTGTATGCCGAAAAACTTGAAGACGAATTTGATGGTATTTATGAAGTTTCGAAAGTTCAGATTCAAGGAATTAACGAGAAAGAGGTTAAGATAAATGCCGATTTGCATAAAATGCAAGCGTACAATCTTAGTTTTACTGACATCGAAAATGCTATTGCATACGAAAATATGTCGGTTTCGGGTGGTGAAGTAAAAGTTGGTTCTACTCGTCGTTCGGTACGTACTATTGGAGAGTTTACCAACACTAAGGAGATTGAAAATATTATTGTAAAAAGCGAAGATCAGCAGCCTGTTTACTTGCGCGATGTAGCAACTGTTGTTTATGGGTACGAAGAACCAACAAGTATTACTCGTTTAGATGGAAAACCCGTTGTTTCGCTTCAGGTGGTAAAGAAAAGTGGAGAGAATCTTCTTAGTGCAACAGCACAAATAGAAGATATTTTGTCTACTGCTAAGCAGAAAAGTATTATCCCCGATAATATGAAAGTTACCATTACTAACGACCAAAGTAAGAATATTAAAAAGCAATTAAATAACCTTGAGAACAGTATGATTATAAGTATGCTGTTTGTTGTAATTGTTCTATTCTTTTTCTTGGGTACTCGTAACTCGTTAATGGTGGGTATGGCTATACCATTGTCTATGTTCCTTTCGTTTACTATTCTTGGAATGCTTGGGTACAAGATTAATATGATGGTTCTTTTTGGTCTTATTCTGGCCTTAGGAATGCTCGTTGATAATGCCATTGTGGTTGTTGAGAATATTTACCGGTTTTTATCGCTAGGATATAAAAAGATGGAAGCAGCTAAGCTTGCTGTTGGCGAGGTAGCAATACCGATTATTGCATCAACACTAACAACTCTTGCTGCATTTATTCCGCTTGCGTTTTGGGATTCAATAATGGGAGAGTTTATGAAGTTTCTTCCAATTACACTTATTATTGTTCTTACTTCGTCGTTGTTTGTAGCGTTGGTTTTAATTCCCGTTTTTGCTGTATTACTTGCTAAAGAGGGAGCCGACCAAACAGATAATGTTAGCAAAAAGCGTGGTAATATTATAGGTTTAACACTATTAGCAGTTTCTATTGTTTTTTATGTGGCAGGAATATTTACTGTAGCCAATTTATTAGCTATCTCGGCAATGGTATCGTTTTTCAATGTGCATATCTTTAGTAAGATTGCTCGATGGTTTCAAGATGTTTTGCTTACTAAATTAGAGAATGCTTACCTTAAAGTAATTGCATATTCGTTAAGAGGAGTAAAACCACATCTATTCTTTTGGGGTACAATAGGTCTTCTTGTCTTAACACTTGTGTTTTTAGGAATTCGTCAGCCTAAAGTTATATTCTTTCCCGAGGGATCGCCAAAGTATGTTAATGTATTGGCCGAGCTTCCTATAGGAACCGATATTGCCGAAACAGATGCATTTATGCATGGCTTAGAAGAGAGAGTAAATAATATTATAGCGCCTTATAAAGAGGTTGTAGAATCGGTACTTACAAATATTGGCGATGGTGCTAGAGCCGATAACGAAATGGGTGCTACAGGTAGTGTTAATAAAGGACTTATTACTGTTACATTTGTCGATTATGAGGATAGAGATGGTGTTGATACATCTGAAATATTAGCATTGTTGAGTGGTGAGCTTAATAATCAGTATCCTGGTGTTCAGTTGTCTATTACCAAAAATCAAAATGGACCTCCAACAGGAAAGCCTATTAATGTTGAAATTTCGGGCGATCAGTACGATAAACTTATTGAACTTACCGAGAAAGCACAGCAAACTATTGAGGAGGCAAAAATCCCTGGTGTAGAAGGTCTTCAGTGGAGTTTAAAACTTGGTAAGCCCGAGATGATTATTAACGTAAATCGCGACAAGGCTCGTATGTATGGTCTTTCTACAGGTCAAATTGCTGGAACAATACGTACTGCTCTGTTTGGTAAAGAGGTGTCTGACTTTAAAGAAGGCGAAGAGGAATATCCTATTCAATTAAGACTGGAAGAGCAATATCGTTATAGTATTCCCGCTCTTATGAATCAGTTAATTATCTTCCGAAATAATAAAGGTCAGCTTGTTAAAGTGCCTATCTCTTCGGTTGCCGACTTTACTTACAGTACTACTTACGGATCGGTAAAACGTATCGACCTTAAACGTGTAATAACTCTTGCTTCAAATGTTATTGAAGGATATAATGCAACCGAAATAAACCAGCAGATAAATAAAGTTTTATCAAAAATGGAGTTTCCAGAGGGTTATAAATATGAGTTTACTGGCGAGCAACAAGAGCAAAAAGAATCGGCCGAATTTATGGCAAATGCTCTGCTTATTGCAGTAGGATTAATTCTTATAATTCTTGTTACTCAGTTTAACTCTGTTATTAAGCCTCTTATTATTATAATGAGTGTGTTGTTTAGTACAATTGGAGTATTTGCTGGAATAGCAACATTTAATATGAGTGTTGTTGTTGTTATGACAGGTATTGGAATTGTTTCGTTGGCGGGTGTTGTTGTAAATAATGCGATTGTATTGATTGATTATATTGAACAGCTAAAAGCTCGCAGAAGAGAAGAGCTTGGAATGGAAGAAGGAGCATTTCTCCCTACCGAGGTAGCTACCGAATGTATTATTGAAGCTGGAAAAACACGTTTACGCCCAGTATTGTTAACGGCAATTACAACCATTCTTGGTCTTGTTCCAATGGCTGTGGGATTAAATATAGACTTTAAAAGTCTGTTAAGCGATTTCAATCCTCACATCTCATTTGGTGGTGATATGGCTGCTATGTGGTCGCCTCTGTCGTGGACGGTAATTTTCGGATTAACATTCGCTACTTTCCTTACTCTTATTATTGTTCCTGTTATGTACAGACTTACAGTATTGACTCAAAAACGAATAGTAAACTTAGGACAAAAGTTACGAGGAGAACAAGTAACTAAGTTTTAAGATCTATTATATCAAAATCAAAATAGGGGAAAACCACTGGATTAAGTTCTGGTGGTTTTTTTGTTGAATTTTTTTAATAAAATATAGTACATCAGAAAAAAATAACTACTTTCAAGAGTGTAATTATAAACCCCAAATTATGACTGAGCATATTCATTTGCCATTACTTCAAGAGGCTGATTTAAAAGACAAAATTGTTTTAGTACGAGTTGACCATAATGTTGTTAAAAATGGCATTATTCACGATCCATATAGGATAGATGCTACTATAGGTACACTTTACCACATAAATGCTAAAGGAGGTAAGATTATTCTAATGACGCATGTTGGACGTCCGAAGGATAAAAAAAATAATAAAATAAATATTAGCGACGATACATCTGTAAAACCTATTGTTGATTATTTACAGAGTAAGCTACACATAAATATAAAAGTGCCCGATTTTTATAAAGACGAAAATCGTGGGTATTTGGGTATCGAAACATCAATTAACCATTTAATAAAAGAGTTAAAAACTACAAAGCTCGATTGTATTTACCTGCCTAATACACGTTGGTTTCATGGCGAAGAGTCAAAAGACGAAGATTCCGATCGTTTTGCTCGTCAGCTTGCTGGATTGGCCGATATTTTTGTTAACGATGCTTTTGGATCGTGGCAGTCGCACACTTCAACTGTTGGAGTAAACAGATATTTACCTTCGTACGCTGGCTTTCTAATGCAGAAGGAAATCTCTAATCTTGATCGTATTTACAATCCTAAAAGTCCATTTGTTGCAGTTGTTGCAGGATCAAAGTTTGATACAAAAATAGATTCTCTTTATACTCTTATCGAGAAGGCCGATAATTTGGTCTTAGGAGGAGTAATTTATAATGCTTATCTGTCGGCAAAATATGGGATATCTATTAAAGGAGTTGCCGAAGAAGAGGTTGAAACAGCACTTAAATTTGTTGAGTACGCCAAACAATTTCCCGATAAACTTATTGAGCTGCCATATATTATTGAGTCGGACACAATGGAAGGTAAAATAGATAATCAGTATAGAGTTATTGATATTCGTTACTTGCAAAAAGGGCAGCAGTTAAATTATGTTTTAGATATTTCGGCGCGATCGTTCGAAGAAGATTCAGTAAAGCAAGTCTTTTCCGATGCTAGAACAATCTTCGTAAATGCTGTTATGGGATATTCTCCTAATTTCTACGAAGGAACAATAGCTCTAGATGAACTTATCGATACAAATTCAAGTGCTGTTAAGCTTTATGGTGGCGGCGATACCATGCAAGAGTTAAAACGACTTTTACCTGGTTTGTATATTGTTGCCCTTGATAGTCCAAACTACTATATTTTTACTGGTGGAGGTGCTGTGCTTAAAGCAATACAAGAAGGATCGGTTAAAGGATTAGCTCCTGTTAAAGCCCTTTTATATAATTCGAATTAAGAGTGTTAAACTAAATTAGTTAATATAATAACTGGTTTTCTTGTAAAGATTTTTTTAAACCTAATCAAAATACTATTTTAGAAGAAAAAATAGAATGGGCGAATCGGTACTAAATGCACTAATGCAATTGTTTGCGATTATAGCAAACATTAACTCACAAAGTGTCTCGGCTAAGGGTCGAAGTATCGTTGAAACATATCTTAAAAATCATGTAAATAGTAATCTTATCGAAGAGTACTTAACACTTTTCGATAATTACCGCGATTTTTATCAACGTAGCATTGGTCCTCTTTGGGAAACCGAAGACGACAAATCGAGCTATCAGCAAGCTTACCGAATTTGTAAACAGATAAATAAATCGCTTCATAAAAATGAGCGTGTTATTGTTTATATGCGTCTTCTAGAGTTTGTAAACGAAGACGAAATTGTTACTCCTCAGGAGTATAAGCTTATTGAAACTGTGGGTAAAGCTTTTAATATTGACGAAGAAGAGCTTTCGTTGTTAAAAGCTTTAATTTTTGAACCCGAAGAACTTGAATCGGTTAAAAAGAATGTTCTTGTAATTCAGGGAGAGCAAGAAGAGCAGATTGAAGAGCTTGAAGGGGCTTGGATTGAGCGTAATAAGCCAGAGTTTTTAAGAGATAAAAGTCATATTGAACTTGAAGATTTTAATAGTAAGGTTATTTTAATAAATGTTCCCAGTATTAATACCTTTTTTCTTCGCTTCTTTGGTCAAGACAATATCTATATCGATACAAATCCTATTGTCGAGAGTAAAACATATATTTTAAATAATGGGGCTATTATTAAAGGTGATAATATTGATCCCATTTACTATAATAATATAGCTTCGCTTCTGTTACGAAAAAATAAAGCCAACAAGCTGGTGTTTACTGGTGTCGACATCTCTTTTAGCTTTAAGAAAACAACCAATGGTATTAAGCCATTTACTTTTTCCGAAGAGTCGGGGCAGTTAATTGGTATTATGGGTGGTAGTGGTGTAGGTAAATCTACTCTGCTAAATGTTCTTAATGGAAACCTTCCTCCCGAAAAAGGTCAGATATTAATCAATAATTACGACCTCCATAAAGACCATCTTAACCTTCATGGTATTATTGGATATGTTCCTCAAGACGATTTACTCTTTGAAGAACTTACTGTTTATCAGAATCTCTATTATAATGCTAAGCTTTGTTTTAATAATTATACCGATAAAGAGATAGAAGATACAATAATGAAAATCTTGAAAGATTTAGATCTTCAAGACTCTAAAAATCTTCTTGTTGGTGATCCTTTGAATAAAAAAATTAGTGGAGGCCAGCGCAAAAGGTTAAATATTGGTTTGGAGCTTATGCGCGAACCATCTATTCTTTTTGTCGACGAGCCCACTTCTGGATTATCGAGCGCCGACTCCGAGAATATTATCGATCTTCTAAAAAAGCAGGCCGAAAAAGGGAAGTTGGTAATTGCCAATATTCATCAGCCATCATCAAAAATATTTAAGCAGTTTGATAAGCTTTGGATTATCGATAAAGGTGGTTATCCTATTTATCAAGGTAATCCAATTGATGCCATTGTTTATTTCAAGAAAATGTGTACTCATGTTAACGCTCTTGAAAGTGAGTGTCCCTATTGTGGAACAATTGATACTGGACAAATTCTTGATATTGTAGAACTTAAAGAGGTAGACGAAGATGGTAGCTTTTCGCCCGATAGAAAAGTTACTCCACAAGAGTGGTACGGTCGTTATAAAGAGCATATTCAATGTAAGATTCGCCCAAAGGCAACAAAAAAGATACTGCCAAGGAACCCTTTCAAAATTCCTGGAATAGCAAAACAGACAGCTATTTTTATTGAGCGTAATGTGATGTCGAAAATTGCCAACACTCAATACATGCTTATTAACTTTTTGGAGGCTCCTGTTTTGGCTGCTATTTTGGCTTATTTTACCAAATACGTAAAGGGCGACCATTATGTTTTTAGCGAGAATATTAACTTCCCTGCTTTCCTATTAATGAGTGTTATTGTATCACTTTTTATGGGGTTAACAGTGTCGGCCGAAGAGATTATTCGCGATAGAAGAATTTTGCAGCGCGAATCGTTTCTTAATTTAAGTTGGTTTTCGTACCTCAACTCAAAAATATTAATCTTGTTAGTAATATCGGCAATTCAAACTTTATCGTTTGTGGTTGTTGGAAATGCTATTCTCGAAATTCACGGAATGTATCTCTACTACTGGATTATTTTATTTACCACTTCGGCTTTTGCAAATATGGTTGGATTGGCAATTTCGTCAGCAATGACATCGGTAGTGGCAATTTATATTTTAATACCTTTTATATTAGTACCACAAATATTGCTGAGTGGAACAATTGTTCCTTTCGATAAGCTTCATAAAAACATTC
Source organism: Bacteroidales bacterium (assembly GCA_016926405.1). Lineage (GTDB taxonomy): Bacteria > Bacteroidota > Bacteroidia > Bacteroidales > UBA6680 > UBA6680. The sequence continues at coordinate 16,311 of JAFGOQ010000128.1, read as the reverse complement.
TTAACGAGAAATTTGTCCCTTTTGTGGGTGATATTATGGTTTCGCGATGGGCATACGAAGCTCTTGCGGTAACACAATTTTGCTATAACTCGTACGAAAAATTGATATACGAACCCGAGCAGAAAATTAGTTCTATGTCGTATAAGACATCGTTTTTAATTCCTAAAATTGAACAGGAACTTGAAAATTGTCAGCGTTATATAAGCAATATAGAGTATCAGGATTATGTGAGTGATAATTTGGAACTTACACGAACCGAAATAGAGAAGCTTTCGTTAAATTCAGATCAGCCACCTTTCGAATATTTAGATCTTATAAATATTACCGATTATAATTCAGTGGTTATGGAAGAGGCTATTGGGTATCTTACTTATATAAAGTTAAATTATAGTGAAGTGTCTAATGTTTATTCGGCCAAAAAGGATAGTATTTTCAGAAAACTAAACGACTCTATTGGCAGAGCAGGAATATTAGAGTTAAAACAAAAGAATTATAATAATGCTTTAGCCGATTGGGTTCTTAACAGGCAGGAGATTGATAAAATTACAACCTTTGAAAATGAGCTGGTTCAGAAAAAAGATCCAATCTTTAAAGCTCCTGAATCGAATTTTGGTAGAGCACATTTTTATTCTCCTTATAAACTATTTAATGGCGAGAAAATTGATACCATTTGGTTTAATACATTAATTATTTGGTTGGCTTCGTTTATTATTTACGTTGTTCTATTATTAGATTTATTCAGAGGTATACTAACATATTTTACTCGTTTAAGATTGAGAAAGAATAAGTAGTAGAAGATAAAATATTAATATCTTCGCAAACTGCTATAATTAATTATTAAATGTCGAATTACTAAATGTGTAAATTTTAAATAACAATAATATGAAAAAGTATCTATCCCTAATTTTAGTATCTGTGTTGCTTTTTAGTTGTAACGACAAAGAAAGCAGAAAGAAAATGCTTCCTACTCCAACAGGTAAATCAGGCGAGGTTGCAGTTTTTATTAATCAAGAACAATATAAAGGCGAGCTTGGATTATCTCTTAAGAAAGTGTTAATGGCTCCAAATATTGGCCTGCCACAAGAAGAGCCTCTTTTTAACGTTATTAGCCTTCCGCTTGAATCGTTTAATAGCCTTTCTCAGCGATATAGAAATATTGTTTTTATTAAAAAGTCTAAGTCGGGAAAAAGTAATATTAAAATAGAGAAAGATAGATGGGCTAGTCCGCAGTCGGTAATTACTATTTATGGTCCCGATTATAACTCTATTCAGAAACAAATAGAAGATAACAAAGAAAAGATATCTGGATTTTTTGAGAATGCTGAGTATGATATTATGATGAATTATAATGAGAAGCACCATCAAAAAGGTATAACAAGAAAATTATCTAAGAAATTTAAAATTACTTTAGATTGTCCTCCTGGATACTCTATTGATCTAGATACTACTGGATTTGTGTGGATTGCTCACGAAACTCCAACAACTAGTCAGGGTATTTTTGTTTACGAACAGCCTTACACAAGTGTTGAGCTTTTTAATAAAGATAATATTATTGCTAAGCGTAACGAGATGCTTAAAATGTATGTTCATGGTCCATCGGATGGTTCGTTTATGACTACCGAAGATCAGTATGATACTTATGTAAGTACTTACGATAGAGGTGTTGGTTATACAACCGAGCTTCGCGGACTATGGAAACTTGAGAAAGATTTTATGGGTGGTCCTTTTGTTAGTTATACATGTCTTGATAAGGAGCGTAACAGAATTGTTACTGTTGAAGGATACGTGTTTGCTGCAAAACAGAAAAAAAGAAACTATCTTCGTCAGGTTGATGCAATTTTGCGTTCGATAAAAATTGAGGCCGATGAATATAAGGGAGATAAATAATAACTTAGAGAAGTTTATTAACGATAAAAATATAGTTCTTCAAACAGCCCGACAAATCATTAAAGATTTCGGGCTGTTTGGCTTAGAAATAACTTTCTCGGGCGAAATACCCGATGCTTATAACGAGCTGCATAGTCAGCTTACAAATCACCTCGATACTCTTACCCTGAACAGCGACGAGCGTCTGTTTGCTCTTTTATATCACATTGATATCGATGAGCGTTTCTTTAAAGGCGATACCGGAATTCTTATTGAATCGGAATCGGTAAATACATATTTAGCCGATCTTATTATTAAAAGAGAACTTACAAAGGTTGTTTTACGAATACATTTTAGTAATCAACAAGAGTAGATTATCTGAATCTACTTCAAATAATTGATGCCAGTTAATTGTGTAAACTAAAGCGACTTAAGTATTACGCTACACTGGGTGTTTAATCTTTTTCGGAAAAAACTTATAGTATCTGCAACATAATTTTTTTAGTGTCGTCTATTTTAAAGTAACATTAAAAATCAAAATATGAAAAAGACTATATTTTTTGCAACGTTAGTAATTCTAATGTCATCGTTTACATTTATCAGTTCTGACGATAAAGACTTAAAAAGTAAAGATGTAAAAATTTCGGAATTTCATTCTGTAGAAGTTAGTAGCGGTATAGACCTTTATATTACCAGCGGAAAAGGTGATATAGCTACTATTAAAACCAAAGAAAAATATTTAGACGAAGTAATTGTTAAGAACGAAGGAAACACCTTAGTTGTTAAATTAAAAGGATCGTTTCATTTTGTTCGTGGGCCAATAAAAGTTTTTGTTAAGGCTGATAATTTACAGTCAGTAAGATCGAGTGGTGGTAGCGATGTATACTGCGAAGATGGTATTAACTGCGAAACGCTTAACATAGTATCGAGCGGAGGTAGCGATGTTAAAATGACTGTTAATGCTCAATCTATTAATATTGATTCGTCGGGCGGGTCGGATGTTATTCTTAAGGGAACTGCTGTTAACTGCTCTGTTGAATGTAGTGGTGGATCGGATGTCTTAATCTCGAAGTTAATAACAGAAAACTGTACAGTTAACTCATCGGGTGGATCGGATGCAATAGTTTACGCTTCAAAATCGATTACTGTTAATGCTAGTGGCGGATCGGATGTTATATACTCGGGTAATCCAGAACAAAGAAATATTAATGCTTCATCGTCAAGCGATGTTTGTAGTAGAAAATAATTAATTACTTTTCTCAACGATAAGTACCATTGATGTTTGTAATGGTTGAGGGTGTCTGTAATAAGACACCCTTTTCTTTTTTGTGTTATATGCTTCTGAAAGCCTTATTGTGCAAGGCTTTCAAAACCACGTGTCGTTTTATCCAAAACCACGTTACGTTTTACCTGAAAGCACGTTACGTTTTACTTGAAACCACGTTACGTTTTACTTGAAACCACGTTACGTTTTACCTAAAACCACGTTACGTTTTACTTGAAACCACGTTACGTCTTACCCAAAACCACGTGTCGTTTTACCTAAAACCACGTGTCGTTTTTAGCAAAACCACGTGTCGTTTTATTCTTGACTAAACGATGCTCCACTATTTTTATTAAAATAGTGTTTAAAACCCCCAATATATGGGGTATTTTGTTTGCCATTTATGATTACATTTGTAGCGATAAATTTAAATATGGGATTAATAAGAAAAATAGATAATTGGCTTTTGCCGCTTTTATTAAGCATCTCGTTACTGATGGTGTTTAATGCAACGGTAAATACCCATACCCATATTTTATCCGACGGAACAATTGTTGTTCATGCTCACCCTTTTAAAACAATTACTAAAAGCGACGCAGGTACCGAAAGACAGAGTCATTCGCATACACAAAAAGAGTTCGATATGCTTTCGTCATTTTCGCAAGCTTTTCAGTTAGTTGTATTAGCTATTGTTATTATTGCAGCAACGCTTTTAACTAAAAAAGCGCTACTGTCAAGGTATTCCGAACCTATTTGGAATAGTCTTTATATTGCATCTGCACTTTACAGGGGGCCTCCCTCTTTATAAAACCAGTTATATATTAAAATTTAGTTGTTAATAGTATTTTACAGATAATTGTAACAGATTGTTCTATGGGGCGAATTGTATCTTGTAAAATATATTACGGAGTATTACCTAGGATAAGCTCTGTTTGTATGACTTCTTTATTATAAAATTGGTATTTCCAATATTTATTTATGCATTTAATTAATCGCTGCTACAGCGATAGTTTGTGCTATTTCTACTGTATTTATTCAAATCAAAAAAAATAACTATTAAGTGATGGTAAAGAATTTACTGATTACTGTAGCATTATTTGCTATGGGTATGTTTAGTGTTTCGGCATACGATGCCAAGTCGCCAATTCCTCGCGATGTTAATATTGTTGGTCATGTAACAAGTAATGGCGAGCATTTGCCTTTTGTTAATATTTTAATTGAGGGAACAACAAAAGGTGTAACAACCGACGAAACGGGTCATTATTTTATTAAAGGATTAAATTCTGGTAGCTACGAAATTACAGCTACTGCTATTGGATATAAGTCGATCTCGAAAAAGATATCCATTAAAGAAGATACTACAACCGAGTTGAATTTTGAATTAACTGAAGATGTTATTGGTATTGAACAGGTTGTTGTAACTGCCGATAGGAACGAGAAAAAGCGCAGAGATGCTACAGTTGTTGTATCGTCTATTTCGCCTAAGATGTTTGAGGTGGCTCAGGCTGTTGCTTTGTCTGATGGTATTAAATTTTCGACAGGTGTGCGTGTCGAGAATAATTGCCAGAATTGTGGTTTTACTCAGGTAAAAATGAATGGACTAAGTGGTCCGTACACTCAGATTTTGATTAATAGTAAGCCTGTTTTTAGTGGCCTCGCTGGTGTTTATGGATTAGAACAAATGCCTGCTAACATGATTGAGCGAGTTGAAATTGTTCGTGGTGGTGGATCGGCATTGTATGGTGGTAATGCCATTGCAGGAACAATAAATATTATAACTAAAGATCCTATTAATAACTCGTTTAAAATTAGTAGTAATATTGATATGGTTGGTGTTGGTACCGATGCTGATAAGGTTTCGCCAGAGTCGAATATTATGTTTAACGGAACAGTTGTTACCGACGATCAGAAAGCCGGATTGTTTCTTTTTGGAGCTCGCCGCGATCGTACAAACTTTGATATGAACAACGATGGTTACTCGGAAATTGCCGACCTGAAAAATAGCTCGGTTGGTTTTCAGGCATATTACAAACCAACAGATTTTGGTAAATTATCGGTTGAGTTTCATAATATTAACGAGTATCGTCGCGGAGGTAATAATTTTGATATGCTTCCTCATATGTCTAACATTACCGAAATGGTGAAACACGATATTAACTCGGGAGGTTTGCAGTACGATGCTTTTTTTAATGGTGCCAGAAGTACTAAACTTTCGGCTTATGTTTCGGCTGAGCATATTAAGCGCGATAGTTACTATGGTGCTGGTTTCGATGTTAATGCTTATGGTAAAACAAGTAATTTAACCGCAAATTCGGGTATTCAATTCTCTACTAAATTCGACAATTTACTTTTTGCTCCTGCCGAGTTTATGATGGGTGTAGACAATACTTATAGCGGATTGGTTGACGAAAAACTTGCCGGAGAGGCTAATCGTTCGAACACAACTATTGTCGATCAGTATATGAATACTTTTGGTTCGTTTATTCAGAATCAGTGGAATTTTCACCATGTTAAGTTTTTGCTTGGCTTGCGTGTTGATAATTATAAAATAGACGACCGTCAGTCGATAGCCGAGAAAGTATCAAACACAGTTATTATTCCTCGTGCTAATGTTTTGTTCGATTTAACTCACTCTATTCAAGGACGAATCAGTTATGCAAAAGGATATCGTGCTCCTCAGGTGTTCGACGAAGATTTACATATACTCTCAAACACAGCCTATTCAATTATACATGTTAACGATCCTAATCTTGTTGAAGAGACTTCGCATAGCTTTTCTGGTTCGTTTGATTTCACTCAGGAGTTTGGTCGTTGGCAAACATCGTTCTTGGTTGAGGGTTTTTATACAAAGCTTATCAAACCATTTAAAAACGAATTTTCGGAAGCCGATAATGGTGTTATGACCGCTACACGCAGAAATGCTACAAGCGACGCAAATGTTGCAGGTGTTAATTTCGAGCTTAAAGCAGCTCCTTCTAAAAAGTTCTCTATTCAAACAGGATGGACTATTCAACAAAGTAAATACGAGGTTGCCGAGCAGTGGGGTAGCACAGACAACGAATATACTCGCGACTTTTTGCGTTCGCCAAATACTTATGGTTATGCAGTTGCAAACTTTCAGGTTACTAAACCATTTGGCTTTTCGTTAACAGCTAATTATACAGGTAGTATGTTAACTCCTCACATGGGTTTAAACTCTAAAACAGCTAATGCCGACGAGCTTTTGGCAATTACCAATGGCGACGTAATAGATGGAAATAAATTAGTTGAAACACCAACTTTCTTCGACGGCTCGTTTAAAGTTACTTACGATTTTAATGTTTCTAAATCGTTAAAGATGCAATTAAATGCTGGCGTTATGAATGTGTTTAACTCGTTCCAAAACGATCACGATAAAGGAGAGTATCGCGACTCAGGTTACTCGTACGGACCAATACGTCCTAGAACAATTTCGTTTGGTATTATTTTAGGAAATATTATTTAATTTTTTTAATTCTCGTTTTTAGTTGTACAGTGTTTAATTAGTAAGAGGCAGATTGGGTATTCAGTCTGCCTCTTTTTTATTGCATATCTCTACTTAAAAGTTGCTTAGGGTTTGTTGTGTATTATTATTGTTTTTCCATTTAACTTAGTGTGCGTATTCACTAAAATTTAAATTTAAACCTTTTACTTTGCATAAATTTTCTGAAGAATGGCTGAAATTCATTATATAAACAACTTATCGAAATATACACGTCGACAAACTGTTGATGTTAAGTGCGGAAAAATAGCTATTGGTAGTAGTGCCCCTATCTCGTGTCAGTCGATGACTAATCGCGACACAAACGATATTAATGGCTGTGTTGAGCAAATTATTGCTGTTGCAGATGCTGGTGGCGATATTGTTCGTCTTACAACTCAGGGTTTGCGTGAGGCCGAGAGTCTTAAAAAGATTAAGGAAATTTTAACCCAAAAAGGAGTTGATACTCCTATTGTTGCCGATGTTCATTTTAAGAGCGATGTTGCCAAAGCATTAGCACCATTTATTGAGAAAGTGCGTATTAATCCAGGTAATTTTGTTGGGTTTAAACGTAAAGATAAAGAGTATAGCCCCGATGAATATCAGCACGAACTTAATGTAATAGAAGAGCATTTTGTTGAGCTTATTAACATTTGTAAAAAGCACAATACTTGTCTTAGAGTTGGATCAAATCATGGTTCTTTGTCGCCCCGAATGGTTAATAAATATGGCGATACTCCTCTTGGAATGGTAGAGTCGGCGCTTGAGTTTTTGCGTATTGCTGTAAAAAATAATTTTACTCAGATTGTTGTTTCTATGAAGTCGAGCAACACCAGAGTTATGGTTTATGCTTATCGACTTTTAGTAGCTAAAATGAATGAAGAGGGAATGAGTTTTCCTATTCATTTGGGTGTTACCGAAGCGGGTTATGGCGACGAAGGGCGTATTAAATCGGCAATTGGTATTGGAGCACTTTTGTCTGATGGTATAGGCGATACAATTCGTGTTTCGCTTACCGAAGAACCCGAAAACGAGATTCCTGTTGCTAAAGTTATTGTCGACAATTTTAGTAGTAAAGAGCATTCATCTGAAATAATTTACAACAATGGCTTTCAGAAAAATCCTTACGAATATTCAAAGCGTAACACTATTGCTGTAGAAAATATTGGTGGCAGTAATGCGCCCATAGTTATTGTTTCGGCAAATAGTAATGCCGAGGTTGATAAGTTGTCGGAATTAGATCCTAAGCCCGATTATATTATGTGGAACGGAACAGAAGAACCTAAAGCTGATTCTAGAATTCCATTGGTTGGAGTTAATAAAAATTGTATTCAAATATTATCAGCCGAGCAGTATATAAATACTTTAGGTTTATTTAATAAGCTTGTTTTTGTTGAGATGGAATACTCTCATTTATCGAAACCGATAATCGAAAAACTGCAATCAGATGCCAATGTTGTTATTATTTTAAAATCTACTCATTGTAATAGTTTTGTTGAACAACGAGCTTTCTTTTTCACATTAATGGCTAACAATATTACCAACCCTGTAGTTGTTAATAAACAATATAGCTGTGCTCATTCCGAATTTATTGTTAAGTCGGCATCGGATACAGGTGCTCTGTTTATCGATGGTTTAGGCGATGGTATTTTTATCGAAAATAAAAGTAGTAATTCGTCTGTTGATGTTTGTCAAACAGCGTTTACAATATTGCAAGCCTCGCGAGTAAGAACTACCAAAACTGAATATATTTCGTGTCCAGGATGTGGGCGTACATTGTTTAATTTGCAAGAGACTGCCGAAAAAGTAAAGGCCATGACATCGCACCTAAAAGGATTAAAGATTGCTGTTATGGGTTGTATTGTTAATGGCCCTGGCGAAATGGCTGACGCCGATTATGGTTATGTTGGAGCTGGACCAAATAGGGTTACTCTTTACAAAGGACAGCAGGTTGTAACCAAAAATATTCCGCAGAACGAGGCTATTGAGCAACTTATTAATATAATTAAGGATAATGGCGACTGGGAAGATGTTTTAGGTGTATAATCTATATATTCAATGATTTTTACATTAACAAAACACTCGCCCTGATATATTTCATGATTTTTTCGTTGTAAAAAAATGAATTATTAGGGCAAGTGTTTTGGTTACATAGATTTATTATCGTCGTTTAATATTAAATCCACTTTGTTAAGTCGCCGTTAAAAGGAAACAGAAACGAATCTATTTTAGCTTTTTTTGCACTGTCAATATTTTCTTGTTTATCGTCTAAAAAGCATATCTCTTGTGGTTTTAAACCACAATCGTTTAAAACATACTCAAAAGCCTCTTTATTTGGTTTCCGTACTTTTATTTGGTGCGAATAATAAATTTTAGTAAAAACCTGATGGTACAAATCGTACATACCAATATTTTTAAGTTGTCGGTTTATAAAATCGACATGAATAGAGTTGGTGTTGCTTAAAAGATAAATAGGTTTTTCTAGTGACAATCGTTTTAGTGAAACCAAGTGCTGGGTAGGAATATTTACAATCATCTTATTCCAGATAGAAAAAACATCATCTTTTGTTAATTTTCCTTCAGAAATTTCCGAAAGACGTGTTAAAAAATATTCTGAAGAAACTTCGCCAATCTCAAATTTGTTGAAAATATCCTCTTTTTCGGCAGTCGTAAGGAACTGAAAATAGTTATCGCCAATTTTTTTTTGAAAAAGTTTTGCGGTTAATTCTGGGTCGATATGATATATAACTCCTCCTAAATCAAAAAGTAAAGCTTTGCACTCACTCTTTTTATCAATAAACATGGGTAATTCAGACATATTTTTTTTCTCTTTTTATTTGCAAGGTATAAAACAAATAGCTAATATTGCACCCGAATTAAGACGTAATATATGTCGATGATTACGCCGGGCCTATAGCTCAGCTGGTTAGAGCACCTGACTCATAATCAGGTGGTCCCTGGTTCGAGCCCAGGTGGGCCCACTGAAATTAAACCTTCTAGAGAGATCTGGAAGGTTTTTTTGTTCCTGTTTTCTTATTGTTATGATAAAAGAAATCCCCAAGTCATATATTAAATAGCTTGGGGATTAACTGTTTTTTATTCTTTCAGAAATTTATTTAACTCTCTCTTTCAGTTCTTGTGCGTATTTATCCCAATCGGTAATTGGCATACGAGCAACGCCTGAAGCTACAGCTGCTTTAGCAATAGCTATCGACACATTTTTAATTAATCGTTTGTCGACAGGTTTTGGAATAATATATTCTCGACCAAATTTAAGTTCCGAAACATTATAAGCATCCATAACATATTTAGGAACCTCTTCTTTTGCAAGATCAGCCAGAGCATAAACGGCAGCAAGTTTCATCTCTTCGTTAATTTTCGATGCTCTAACATCAAGTGCTCCTCGGAAGATAAAAGGGAATCCTAAAACATTATTAATTTGGTTTGGATAGTCGCTACGTCCAGTGGCAAAAATAATGTCTTTACGAGCTTCAGTGGCCTTTTCGTACGAAATCTCTGGATTTGGATTAGCCATAGCAAAAACAATAGGATTTTCGGCCATAGAGCGAACCATCTCAACAGAAAGTACGTCGGCAACCGATAAGCCTAGAAAAACGTCAGAGCCTTTAACAGCTTCTTCTAAGGTGTAAACAGGTAGTGTTGTAGCAAACTCTTGCTTGTATTTGTTAAGGTCGGTGCGATTGGCGTGTATTACACCTTTGCTGTCAACCATAATTACATTCTCTTTTTTAACACCCAGAGCAATGTAAATTTTAGCACACGAGTTTGCCGAAGCACCAGCTCCGTTAATAACAACTTTTATGTCGCCAATATTTTTGCCTGTCAGTTCGGTAGCGTTAAGAAGACCTGCTCCCGAAATAATGGCTGTTCCGTGTTGATCGTCGTGAAAAACAGGGATGTTAAGTCTTTCAATAAGTTGTTGCTCAATTTCGAAACACTCTGGGGCCTTAATATCTTCAAGGTTTATTCCTCCAAAGGTAGGCTCCATAAGTTCTACTGCATCAACAAATTTTTTAACATCTTCTGTTTTAAGTTCTATGTCAAAAACGTCGATGTCGGCAAAAGTTTTAAATAATAACCCTTTGCCTTCCATTATTGGTTTCGAAGCTAAAGCTCCAATATTTCCTAATCCTAAAGCAGCCGTTCCGTTCGAAATTACAGCAACTAAGTTTCCTTTTATGGTGTATTTATATACATCATCTGGATTTTTCTCAATCTCTAAGCAAGGCTCCGCTACCCCTGGTGAATATGCCAGCGATAAATCTTTTTGTGTTTTAGCACCTGTTGTTGCTATTACCTCTAATTTTCCTGGTCTACCTTCTGAGTGGTAGTCTAAAGCCTCTTGTTTTGTGAACTTAGCCATCTGTCCTTATTTATTAAATTATTAAGACTAAAAACATATATAAGATCAATTTGTTTTCGGTCTTCTATAATTTAGTGATTATTTTCTACATGACTGTTAGGATCGTTCTTTGGATCCATCGATTTCAATGGATCTTTTGTTATCTCGGCGTATTGCTGTCTGTTTTTAAATATATCAATTGCTAAATACATTGCCTGACGGAATGACTCTTCTGATGCTCTGTTTTTACCAGCTAAATCGTATGCAGTACCATGTGCTGGCGATGTTCTAATAATTGATAATCCTGCTGTATAGTTAACACCCGAGTCGAAGGCTAAAGCTTTAAAAGGTATTAATCCTTGGTCGTGATACATTGCCAAAACAGCATCGAATTTCGAGAAAGAGTCTGAACCGAAGAAGCCATCGGCAGGGAATGGACCAAATGCCATAATGCCTTTTTCTTTAGCGTACTCAATTGCGGGTATAATTATTTCTTGCTCTTCTTTACCTAAAAGACCGTTATCGCCAGCGTGGGGATTCAGTCCTAGAACAGCAATTCGTGGTTTGCGAATAGCAAAATCTTCGATAAGCGACTTGTTGATAATTCGAAGCTTCTTAATAATAAGTTCTTTAGTAAGTTGTTCAGAAACTTCTGATATAGGAATGTGTCCAGTGGCAACACCAATCTTCATTTGAGGACTAACCATAAGCATTACAGGTTCGGTATTATTGTCTTTTTGCGACAAATACTCGGTATGACCAGGAAATGTAAAGTCGGCCGATTGAATGTTGTGCTTGTTAATAGGGCAAGTAACTAATACATCGGTTGTTTTGTTAAATACCGATTCGGTAGCTTTTTCAAGTGCCAAAAACGATCCTTTTCCTGCCTCTTCGGTAGATTTTCCTAGTTCTACTTTTATAGCATCGTCAACGCAGTTAATAATATTTACTTTTTTACGATTTGCTTCTGATTCATCTTTAATTGTTATCGACGAAAAATTATGCGCGTTTATTGCCTTACGATGGTAAGAAGCTACTTTTGGCGAGCCATAAATTATTGGTGTACACAGATCTAAAAGTCGGTTGTCGGAAAGAGCTTTTATTATTATCTCGTAGCCTATTCCGTTTATATCACCTTGACTAATTGCTATTTTGATATTATTTGTTGCCATTATTTTGAGTTTAGAAATTTTTTATAAAGTTATATAATAAACGAACACCAATTCCTGTTCCTCCAGAAGGTCGGTATTTATCTTTTTTTGTGAGATATGCTACACCAGCAATATCGAGGTGTAGAAAAGGGAAAGTTGTAAAATGTTCAAGAAACTTTCCAGCGGTTATGGCTCCACCATAATCGCCACCAAGGTTTTTTAAGTCGGCTATTTCCGATTTTAGTAGCTCGTTATAATCGTCCCAAAAAGGGAATTCTACTACTCTTTCGTGAACTTCCTCGCCGCTGTTTTTTAGTTTGTCGAAAATAGTATTGTCAATATTTCCCATGGCTACTGTAGCATGTGGGCCAATAGCATTTGCTGCCGAGCCTGTTAACGTAGCAACAGAAATTATTATTGCCGGATTGTATCTTTTTGCATAACTAATAGCATCGGCCAGAATTAAACGTCCTTCGGCATCGGTGTTTAAAACCTCAACAGTGCTGCCGTTGTGCATTGTAATAACGTCGCCTGGAGTGTAGGCGTTGCCCGATGGTCTATTATCGGTGGCAGGAATTAGTCCAATAACATGAATTGGTAGTTTGTTCTTGGCAATAGCTTTTATTGTTGCCGCTACTGTTGCTGCACCTCCCATGTCCGATTTCATTCCATCCATGTGGGCAGCGGTTTTAAGGCTAAGGCCTCCTGTGTCGTATGTAACACCTTTTCCAACAAGAATTATTGGTTGAGAATTGGTGTGGTTATCGGGTTTGTATTCTAAAACCGAGAAGGTAGGAGGGTCGATACTACCTTTGTTTACTGCCAACAGCCCTCCCATTTTAAGGCTTTCAATTTTCTTCTTTGTAAGGATATTGCACGAAAAACCAGCTTCTTCGCCTTTCTCTCTTATCTGTTCGGCAAGCAATTCGGCGTTTAAGTTATTTACAGGTTCGTTAACCATATTACGTGCCCAGAATACACTTTCGGTAAGGGTTGTAATTTCGTTTAGTTCGTTATTGGTTATAATATCGCTGTAAATGGTGATTTGCTTAAGCGATAGCGGTTTTTTATTTTTTGTCTGATATTTATCGAACTTATATTGCGAAAGACAAATGCCTTCGGTAATGTATTTTGATAATGAAGGATTGTCACAAAAATTCACAATACCAATGTTTTCTGTTTTTGTTTTGTTTAAAGTGTCTGAGATATATGAACCTTTTTCGCGAAGATATTCGGCTCTGCTTTTCTTCGATTCTTTATCAATCCAAACAATAGTTTTTTGGTTTGAATATGATTTTGTCTCTATTAAGTAATTCTTTTCTGATAGCTGATCTTTAATATAATCAGCATCATCTTTCGAAAGGTTAAGTTGTTTAATACTAGTAATGTTATCGATTATAAAGATAGTGTAACTATCATCGATAAATTCTTTTATATGTTTTATTTGAAGTTGCATGATACTTTTTTTTAAAAGCTAAAGTTAATAAAAATAGTGAAGGTTATTAATAGTGTGTTTTTATAGAAGTTTAAAAATGGGGGTAATATTGACTACCTTTGTCTTTAGTTTTTTATTTTTATCGATTTATGTATACCAATTTATATAAAAAAGCGCTCTCGTTGCATCATTTGACTGTTGACGAAGGTTTAGAATTATATCAAAATGCTCCATTGGGCGAATTAATGTTTGTGGCAAATATGATCCGCGACATTAAAGCCACTCACAAAGAGGTTACTTGGCAAATTGATAGGAATGTAAATATTACAAATGCTTGTGTTTCGGGGTGTAAGTTTTGTAATTTTTATTGTAAGCCGTCGGAAAAGCAGAAAATATTTATAACCACCAAAGAACAGTATTTTGAAAAGATAATTGAGATGCAAAAGTTTGGTGGAAACCAACTGTTAATGCAGGGAGGTTTACATCCTAAACTAGGGTTGGATTTTTATACTGATCTTTTTAAATCGTTAAAAGAGCGTTTCCCAGAAGTTAAACTTCATGCCCTTGGGCCACCCGAGATAGCACATATTGCTAGGTTAGAAAAGTGTTCGTATAGAGAGGTTTTAGAGCGGTTAACATCTGCTGGATTAGATAGTTTGCCAGGTGCTGGGGCCGAGATTTTAAACGATAGAGTGCGTAAGCAAATTTCTCCAGGAAAGCCAAATACACAAGCATGGGTTGATGTTATGAAAGAGGCTCATAAGTTAAATATTGTAACCTCTGCAACAATGATGTTTGGTCATATAGAAACAGTTAAAGAGCGAATTGAACATCTTGCTTTAATACGCCAGATACAGTCGGATAAGCCTGACTATAGCAAAGGCTTTTTGGCTTTTATCCCTTGGCCATTTATGGATTCGGGAACATCGTTGCAAAAACTTGGCGTTATTAATCAAACAAATTCGCTAGATTATATTAGACTCATAGCTATTTCTAGAATAATGCTTGTTAATATTGATAATATTCAGGCTTCGTGGTTGACCGTAGGAAAGCAAACAGCACAAGTTTGTTTAAATGGTGGAGCAAACGATTTTGGATCGATTATGATTGAGGAAAATGTTGTATCTTCTGCTGGTGCTGATCATTCATTTGATGCAATAGGTATTCAGAAGGCTATAGCCGAGGCTGGTTTTAAACCCGCTTTGCGCGATCAGAAGTATAATTTAATAGATGTTCCTCAGTATGCTAAGTTGTATGTCTAAAGTTATTGGTAAGGTTCTTTGTTTGATCTTTGTTTTTGCGCTAAGTGCGAATTCTATGGCTCAACTTAAAAGTGATTTGCATAAAAGTAATATTCCCGATCTATCGGTAAAAACAAATACTAAGTGGTATAAAACAGAAGTGTTTCGCAAGGGAGCTGTACCAGCTGCACTTATTGGAGTTGGTCTTTATACCTTTAAAGATAAGGGTTTTTTAAGTCGTACTTCGATACATGATATGAGGAATAGATATGTGCCTCAGTTTTCGAATAAGCTAGACGATTATCTACAATATGCTCCAATAGCCGCTGTTTATGGATTAAACCTTGTTGGTGTAAAAGGTCAGCATAGTTATCAAAGGGCAACAGTTTCGCTAGGAATGTCGTTTCTTATGTCGGCGGCAATTGTGCATGCCGGAAAAACTTTTTTAGATGTTGAACGCCCCGATGGTAGTAGTAATAATTCTTTTCCTTCGGGCCATACTACCACAGCTTTTGTTGCAGCAACTTTTTTACATAAAGAATTTGGTCAGTACCGAAGTCCTATTTATAGTATTCTAGGATATACTTCGGCAACAACAATTGGAATTTACAGACAATTAAATAATCGTCATTGGATTTCGGATGTTTTAGTTGGAGCGGGAATAGGAATTGTGTCTACAGAAATTTGTTACGCCTTTGCCGAGGCTATTTATAAAGATAAAGGAAAGAATAAACCTCTTTATTTAAGTCAAGATGATCCTCATGATTATCCTTCGTTTTTGTCTTATTCGGCAGGTCCTGCATTTTTTGTGAATAGTCATATGAGTGATATGCTTGGTTTTTCTGTCGGGGTGCAAGGAAATTATTATTATTCAAAATATTTTGGTGTAGTGGGTGAAGCTTCGTTTTCCAGTTTCCCTTTTAATTCAAAAAGCAGAAATTTAGGTGTTATAAAGGACGAGATTCTTAACAATCCGATTGTTAAAGAACGTGTTGATTCTTACGTTGTTCAGCCAGTAGGATTTAGAAATATAATGGTTGGTCAGGCCTTTAATTATCCATTACCTAGTGATTTTTCGTTAGATGCTAAAATATGTGTTGGGTATTCGGTTGCTGGCGATGGTAATTTTGTTGTTAATGTTAAGCCTGAATATCAAGAAGAAATAGGTAAAAAAGAAGTTATTGTTGCAAAATACGATGCTAAAGATTCGTGGATCTTTTCTAGTGGTGTAGGAATTAGAAAACGATTGGCGAGAAATCTATCTCTTAGATTTTACTACGATATATATCTTAACAGAACAAAGGTTACAGTAACCAAAGTGTCAGATATTATTTCTCCGCAAGAATATCAGATAGCCGTAGTGCATAAAAGTGATAGCGAGCAATTGGGATACTCTACTTTCGGCTTATCGCTGGTAGCTTTGCTTTGGTAGTTTGTATTTAATAATGTGTATCTTTGCATAAAATTAATAAAATATATGGATTCAACACGT
>JAFGOQ010000127.1 GCA_016926405.1 Bacteroidales bacterium | reverse complement strand
GGAATGATTGGCGACCCATCGGGAAAATCTGATGAGCGTAATTTACTTGATGAGGCTACATTGCGTCATAACCAAGAGGCTCTTAAAAAACAGCTTGCAAACTTTTTAGATTTCGATCAGAGCAAACCTAATGGTGCTCTAATGGTTAATAATTACGATTGGATGAAGGATTTTTCGTTCCTTGGTTTTATTCGCGATGTTGGTAAAAGTATTACTGTTAATTATATGATGGCTAAAGACTCTGTTAAAAAGCGTTTAAGTGGCGACAGTAAATCGGGAATGTCGTTTACAGAGTTTACTTACCAGTTAGTTCAAGGATACGATTTCTTACACTTATATAAAAATAATAACTGTCGCTTGCAGATGGGTGGTTCCGATCAGTGGGGAAATATCACTACTGGTACTGAGCTTATTCGTCGTTTGGCTGGTGGCCAGGCTTTTGCTATGACTTGTCCACTTATTACTAAAGCCGATGGTGGTAAGTTTGGTAAGACCGAGAGTGGTAATATTTGGTTAGATCCAGAGCGTACATCGCCTTACCAGTTCTACCAATTTTGGTTGAATGTTTCAGACGAAGATGCTGAAAAATATATTAAAATCTTTACCCTTTTATCAAAGACTGAGGTTGAAGAGCTTATTGCTCGTCACCGCGAGGCTCCTCATGCTCGTGAGTTGCAGAAGGTTTTGGCAAAAGAGATAACAGTTATGGTTCACTCAGAAAAAGAGTACGAGGCTGCAATATCGGCATCGGCAATTCTTTTTGGAAAAGGTAGTACTGTCGATCAATTAAAATCTATCGACGAGCGTACATTTCTATCGGTTTTTGATGGTGTTCCTACATATAATGTTGCAAAAGCCGACATTGAAGCAGGTGTTTCTGTTGTTGATTTGCTTGCCGAAAAAAGCGAAGTTTTTCCTTCTAAAGGCGAGGCTCGCAGAACAATTCAAGGTGGGGGTCTTAGCATAAATAAAGAAAAAGTACAAAGTCCCGACGATATGGTAAATATTGATTCTTTGCTTAATAATAGATATATTCTGGTTCAGAAAGGTAAGAAGAACTATTTTGTAATTGTTGCCGAGTAACTATTGCTTTATATCAATACAAATGGCAGAAGTATCGTATGAATATTTAACCTTTGGTGGCAAAGAGGTAATTATCCGCAAATTTGTTGGAAAGCTTACTATTAAAGAGGTTGCCGATTCGTTTAAATATTTAATTGACGAAGGGAAAATTACAGATAAATGTAAGGGTATTGTAAACGATTTAACTTTTGCTCATTTTAATCCCAAGATGAGAGATTTTAAAAGTTTTTTAAAGATTGTTTATGCGACCCCAATTTTGCGAAAGCTAAAATTACCTGCTGTAGTTTTGTCGGCCGAACGCAATGCTTTTCCTTTTATTGTTAAGTTAATTTCGGGCTTAAATGCTCAACCCTTCAGAAATACTAACGATGCTATTGATTGGATATTAGAATAAAAAAAGAGGCTGTTATTTATTAATAATAGCCTCTTTTTTTTATGTGTGTACTTTTAAGTTAAAACCACTTTTTTAGCAACAGAAATATTTCTTACAACACTGTTAATTGTAAATCGTTCTCTTATTAGCGGATCGTACTGATAGTAGTTAATTGCAATTTTACTTATTTTGTTAATCTCATTATAAATTTCTTCTACATCGTTATTAACTTTTGATGCCGCTGCTCCTGGCTTAAGTTTTGTCTTTGTTTTTTTACGCAAAGGTTTTAAGTCAATGTCTTTAGTATAATTAACGATTCTTTCAATTAATACTGGATTTGTGCCTTTTTCAACAATTCGTTTTGTGTATTTCTTTGATGCCTCGTTGAAATTATGAAGAAGTTCAATAAAAGCCTCTCTATCGCCATTAATGGCATTCTGAAAATGGTCGTTGATACCTAGTTTTGTTAGTATTTTCTTAAACTCTTTATCTTTCTTAAAGTCATTTTCTACTTGAGTTTTTAAGAACGACACATCACGCAGAGCTGGTATTCTAATGCTGTTAACGGCTCGTAATGTAATTGCACATTCGTTGTCCGATTTAACTCCTAGGTTTTCAGCAAGTACTTTGTTTATTTTTTCCTCTAGTCCATCGATATATTCGTTAGTAATATCGCTTCTAAGAACTTTAAGTTCATCGGCATGGTCGCGCATTGCATAAGTAATGTTGCGGGCAGCCAAAAGGAAATCTGCTGTTTTAAAAGGTATTCTGTTCATGTTTCAGTTATTAATAATTTGATGGTGTATAATTTACCAAACAAATTAACAATAGTCAATACCTCTATTTTTTGTTGCTACACAGACAATATTTATCTTGTTTTTACTACAAATTATTTAGTGTAAATATCCGTCAATTTATGTTTCTGTTTCTCCCAGTTGTATTGTGTTTTTACGGCATTAATACCGTTCTGACCAAAATTAACTTTTGAGAAATTATTAATTAGATTTTCAATTGTATTAGCAAAACTTTCTGGCGAATTATGTGTGTAGCAAATACCACATTTTGAATCCTCTATAATTCTTTTTAACGACAAACAGTCGCTCGAAACAACTGGTAAGCCATCGTTCATATATTCGTATAATTTGTTTGGAGACGAATTGTCTGTTTGTACCGATCGCAAATGAGGAATTAATCCCACATCGGCCTTTTGCTGTTCAATATTTAATTGTGTCCTGTCCAAATGGCCTAAAAAAGTTACATGGTTATTTAACTCTAACATATTTGTTAGGGCAGTTAGTTTATCTTTGTACCTACCATTACCAGCAATTGTAAGCTTAACTTTAATATTTCTCTGCAGTAATATTTTTATAGCTGGAATTACAATTTGTAAACCACGATAAATTGTTAATCCTCCTGAGTAAAACAGATTTACTGTTTCGTTTAGTTCTGCTTTTGGTAAAGCATTGGTATTAATATCAACTATGCAGTTTGAAATTTCTGTTATAGGCTTGTCAATTTTTTGTTGTGTTTGCAGTCTGTTTGTCATTTCTTCAATAACAGTAATAACTCTGTCAACTTTGTTAAGTTGCTTACTTTCGAATCGGCGCCAAAGGCAAACAGGCGATAATATTTTACCCAAAAATGTGTTTGTATGTTCCGACTCTTTAACAAGGTCGGGATAGTTTTCGTGCATGTCGGCAACAACCAGTAAATTGGGGTTTTTAGTCTTAAAATAATTTGCAAGTTTTACCAGTGGCAAGTCGTGAACATGAATTGCATCTGGTTTTTCTTTGGCAATAATATCTTTTACAAACCTTTTCCATACGTTGTAATATATTGGCACTGTAAGTATGGCTACCATCGATTTGTAAATAATCGTTGATATTGCAAGGCGATATGTTTTGTATTGGCTGTTTTCTTCGAATAAAGGCTTCCCTTTTCTTGTATAACAAGCAACTACTACCTTGTGGCCAGCCTGAGCAAGATAATTTATTTCATTTTCAACACGTTTGTCTGGAGGAAATTCCTCGCTAAGAAGCATTAATATCTTCATATATATTTCTCTATTTAGGATTTTTAACAGACTTATTGTCCATTAAAATTTTTGCAATGTAGTAAAATTGCGAAAAAGCATTATTTTTACAAAAATATGATAAATAACGGTAATTTATACTGGCTGCTTTTAAGCGAAATTAAAATATAAACGATATTATATGATCAATTTTTTCACAAAAATGAAACCTCATCTTGTGGCTGTGGTTTTATTTATTCTTGTTGCCATGGCATTCTTTTACCCTCAGTTTCAGGGTAAATCGATAAAAGCTCACGATAGAGGAACATTTCTAGGAATGTCGAAAGAGATTCGTGACTATAAAGATAACACAGGAAAAGATACATATTGGACAAATAGTATGTTTGGTGGTATGCCAAGCTATCTTATAACAGCCAACTACAAAGGAAATTTAATTAAGCCTGTAACACTGGCAGCTCAGTTTTTAAGTCGTCCTGCTGCATTTATGTTTTTATCGTTTTTATCGTTTTATATTTTGCTTTTATGCTATGGTGTAAATCCATGGATTGGAATGGTGGGAGCGTTGGCATACGGTTTTTCGTCTTATTTTCTAATTATTCTGCAAGCAGGACATAATTCAAAAGCATTGGCTTTGGCATACATTCCTGCTGTAATTGCTGGAATACATCTTGTTTTTAATGGTAAACGACTCCTGGGTGCAGGCCTTTTTGGATTGTTCCTTTCGCTTGAGTTGTTAGCAAATCACATTCAAATTACTTATTACTTTGGAATAGTTATTCTTATCTACGGATGCTTTGAGTTGTATAAAGCTTTTAAAGAAAAATGGCTAAAATCATTTTTTGTTAATGTTAGTATTTTAGTTGGCGTTGCTTTTGTGGCTTTGCTTACAAATATTCCTCAGATATATTACACTTATGACTATGGAAAAGATTCTATACGCGGAAAAACAGAGCTTACAAGCGAGAAAGAAAATCGTACATCGGGTTTAGATCGAGATTATATTGTTGACTGGAGCTATGGAAAAGCCGAAACGTTTAATTTGTTGATTCCAAATCTTATGGGAGGAGCTTCAGGTGGTTTTGATGCTGATTCAAAGACTTTCAAGGAGCTTAAAAAGCAAGGTGGTATGCAGGCTGCTCGTATGGTTAAAGATATGCCATTGGCATATTGGGGACCTCAGCCAATTACTTCGGGGCCAGTTTATATTGGAGCCTTGGTAATCTTTCTATTTGTTTTTGGATTTTTCTTTGTGAAAGGGACAATGCGTTGGTGGATTGTTACAGCTACTGTGCTTTCGATAATGTTAGCATGGGGACAAAATTTCATGTGGTTTACCGATCTGTTTTTGGATTATTTCCCTATGTATAATAAATTTCGTGCTGTAACTATGATTCTTGTTATTGCCGAATTAACAATTCCGTTGTTTGCTTTTGTTGCGTTGGATAAATTTTTAAAGTCCAACATTGATAAAAAACAACTTTATAAAGCTTTAAAATATAGTGTTGGAATAGTTGGGGGCTTGTGTCTGTTTTTTGTTTTGTTTGGAACTTCGTTGTTTTCGTTTGAAGCGCCTATAGATGCTCAACTTAAACAATACGGATGGCCTGTTGACATAATTCAGCAAGATCGCATTCATATGATGCGAATGGATGCTATTCGCTCATTAATTTTTGTTCTTTTGGGAGCTGTTGCTATTTGGCTCTATTATTCTAAGAAAATTAAGAAAGTATTTTTTGTCTTTTTAATAGGGTTGTTTATTCTTGCCGATCTTGCTATGGTTGATCGAAGATATCTGAATGACTCCCATTTTGAGTCTAATCGTAAGGCCGAAAACCCTTACCCAATGACAGCAGCAGACAAACAGATTTTGGCAGATAATGACCCAGATTTTAGGGTTTATAATATGACAGTAAGTCCTTTCAACGATGCAAGTACTTCATTTTACCATAAATCTATTGGTGGGTATCATGGAGCAAAAATGCGTCGCTATCAGGAAGTTGTTGAGCATCATATTGCTAAAAATAATATGCAAGTTCTAAATATGCTTAATACCAAATATTTTATTGTTGCCGAAAATCAAGGGGGGGCTCAGGTAATGCTCAATGATCAGGCTCTTGGTAATGCTTGGTTTGTAAATAAAGTAAAATGGGTTGAGAATGCCGATCAGGATATTGATGCACTTGCAGACTTCGATGCTTTGCAAATTGCTGTTATTGATAATAGATTTAGGAGCAAAGTAGGAGATTTTGATGGCAGTGTTGATTCTTTAGCCAATATTACTCTTATTGATTATGCTCCTGATAGACTTGTTTATAAGTCTTCGTCGAAAAGTAATAAACTTGCTGTTTTTTCAGAGGTATTTTATGATAAAGGCTGGAACGCTTATATTAATGGAAAGTATGTTGATCACTTTAGAGTGAATTATATTTTGCGAGGGTTGGTGATACCTGCTGGTGACAATGAAATTGTGTTTGAATTTAAACCTAAAAATTTATCTGCATTTCAAACAATTAGTTTGTTATCTTCGCTAATTATTATTTTACTTTTTGTTGTTGGTGTTTTTTCTGCCAACGGACTATTAACAAAACTTGGTGTATGTCGGGCAAAGATAAAGGAGTAGCAAAAAACAGATTGCGTAGCGCTTATTTAACTTCATTGATAAGTATAACATTGGTTCTCTTTTTATTAGGAGTAATGGGTGGGCTAATTTTAAATGCAAATCGCTTGTCGAATCACGTTAAGGAGAATATTGGTTTTACAGTAGTTTTTGAAGATGATATTAAAGAGGCTGAGATGATTAAAGTGGCAAAAACACTTAATCGTCGTGATTATGTTAAGGAGGTTCTTTACAATTCTAGAGAGCAAGCTGCTGAAATAATGAAGAAGGAGCTAGGTGAAGACTTTGTTGATTTTCTTGGATATAACCCATTGCCTGCAACAATTGATGTTAAGCTTTTTGCTAAATATGCTAATACCGATAGCGTTGAGGTTATTGAAAAGCAACTGTTAGAATATCCTGAAGTTAAGGAGGTTGTTTATCAAAAATCGTTGGTTCATCTTGTTAATGAGAATGTTCAACGAATTACAATTTTTATTCTTGGTTTTGCAATTTTGCTTATGCTAGTAGCATGGGCACTTATTAACAATACAATTCGATTAATGGTTTATTCGCGTCGATTTTTAATAAATACAATGAAAATTGTTGGAGCAACATCGTCGTTTATTCGTAAACCTTTTATTTATAAGAGTTTTTGGCAAGGTTTGCTTTCTGGTGTATTTGCTAATGGGCTACTTTATATGTGTTTGTATTATATTGAATTGGAGCTTTTTGGTGTTGTTTCGTTTATAGAAAATATTAACACCTTTATACTCTTTGGGGCGGTAATGGGAATAGGTATTTTTATATCTGTTGTATCAACATTTTTTGCTGTTACAAAATTTATTCGTCTTAAAACAGATAAATTATATGCTTAAGTAATTAGATAAAATAAGATATGAAGAAAAAAGAAATCTTAGAGAATAACGATCAGTCTATTGGATTCGCTATTCCTCGTAAAAATTATAAATTAATAGCCATAGGTTTTGCTATTGTTGTATTGGGTTTTATACTTATGATTGGTGGTGGTTCCGACGATCCAAATGTTTTTTCTGAAGACATTTTTAGCTTCCGTAGAATTACTCTTGCACCAATAATAGTTTTGTTTGGTTTTGCCTTCGAGATTTGGGCCATTATGCGTAAACCTAAAAGCATCGAGGAATAATTATGGGTTGGTTAGAAGCTTTAATACTAGGTTTATTACAAGGATTAACAG
>JAFGOQ010000126.1 GCA_016926405.1 Bacteroidales bacterium | reverse complement strand
TTACCTGTAAGTAGTAGTGGTCATTTAGAGTTGGGTAAATATATTATGGATCTTAGTAGTGCCGACTCTTTGCAGTTTACTGTCTTGGTTCATGGAGCTACTGTTTTATCAACTATTGTTGTCTTTTATAAAGATATTTTAAGATTATTTGGAGCTTTGTTCCGTTTTAAGTGGGATGCCGACACTCAGTATATTGTTAAAATTATTGTTTCTATGATTCCTGTTGGAATTGTAGGTCTTTTCTTTAAAGATTATGTTAAGTCTTTTTTCGATGGTAATATAATATTTGTAGGGTGTATGCTTTTAGTTACAGCAATGCTTCTATATTTTACTTATTATGCTAAAACTAATGATAAAGAGGTTGGATTTAAATCGGCTTTTATTATTGGTGTTTCACAAGCAATGGCTGTTCTACCGGGAATTTCGCGTTCGGGTTCTACTATTGCAACAGGTTTGTTATTAGGCGTTAAGCGCGAGGAGATGGCTCGTTTCTCGTTTCTTATGGTGCTTGTTCCTATAATTGGTGCTAATCTTAAAGAATTAGTTGCTAATCCTATTGGTGAAATTTCTTTTTCGGCCTCTATGCCTATGGTAGTGGGGTTTATAACAGCTTTTGTTTCGGGACTAGCAGCATGTAAATTGATGATAAATTTGGTAAATAGAGGGAAGCTTGTTTACTTTGCAATTTATTGTACTATCATAGGTTTGGTGGCTATTGCTGTCGGCCTTTTTGCTGTATAACACTATTTATGACTGAAAAATTAACTAACGTTCAGCAATTGCAGGACGGATATATATTTCTGATTGATAAGCCGTTTGGGTGGACTTCGTTTCAGCTTGTTAATAAGGTAAAGCACCTTATTAGGCATAAATTAGGAGTTAGAAAATTTAAGATTGGACATGCAGGAACACTCGATCCTTTAGCTACTGGTTTAATGGTTGTTGCAGCTGGAAAAGCAACTAAGAGTATCAATGAGTTAATGATGGTTGAGAAAAAATATTTCGCAACTGTCCGTCTTGGTGGTACTACGCCTTCGTACGATTTAGAATTGGGTGTTGATAAGGTTTATCCTTATAGACACATTACTGAAGAGCAGGTAAAAGATGTTCTTGAGTCGTTTTTGGGAGAGTCGTTACAACAACCGCCTATTTTTTCCGCTAAAAAGGTTAATGGACGACGAGCATACGATTATGCCCGTAAAGGCGATGAGTTAGAATTAAAAAGTAATAATATATATATATCAGACATTAAACTTGTTAGATTTGACTTGCCGATTTTTTCTTTTGAAGTAACATGTTCAAAAGGAACCTATATTAGATCGCTGGCATATGATATAGGAAAGAAACTTAATTCAGGAGGCTACTTAACTCAATTACGTAGGTTAAAGAGTGGCGATTTTGATATTAAGGATGCGGTTACAGTAAATCAAGTTGTCGATATTATTAATAATTTGTAACTATTTACTTAAGTTTACGTTTAAGATAGGTTGCATTTTGTTAAATAAATTAGTAAGTTTCATTTCACCATAAAAAGTTATTATTTATGAAGTTATCAAAGTTTAAGTACAATCTGCCTCAGGAATTAATTGCTAAATATCCTGCAGAAAACAGAGATGAGTCTCGTTTGATGGTTGTAAACCGTGCCAAAGGAACTATAGAGCATAAAACTTTTAAAGATATCATCGACTATGTTGACGAAGGTGACGTTATGGTGTTTAATGATACTAAAGTGTTTCCTGCTCGTTTGTATGGAAATAAAGAGAAAACGGGTGCTGAGATCGAAGTGTTTCTTCTTCGCGAATTAAATCGTGAACAACGTCTTTGGGATGTTTTAGTTGATCCTGCTCGCAAAATTCGTATCGGTAATAAACTTTATTTTGGCGATGACGATTCGTTGGTTGCTGAGGTTATCGATAATACAACTTCTCGTGGTCGTACTCTTCGATTTTTGTTTGACGGGTCTTATGAAGAGTTTAAAGATGCTCTTTATGCACTGGGCGAAACTCCGCTTCCTAAATTTATCGACCGTAAGGTAGAGGACGATGATGCTGAAAGATATCAAACAGTATATGCAAAACACGAAGGTGCTGTTGCTGCTCCAACTGCTGGAATGCACTTTAGTAAACAACTTCTTAAGCGTTTAGAGATAAAAGGGGTTGATTTTGGATATGTTACTTTGCATGTTGGATTGGGTAATTTCCGTTCTGTTGAGGTTGAAGATCTGACTAAACATCGTATGGATTCAGAAGAGATCCGTATCGATTCTAAGGTTGTTAAAACTGTGAATGACGCTAAAGATTCGAACCATAAAATTGTTGCTGTAGGAACTACTGTTTTACGTACTCTTGAGACATCTGTTTCTACTGCTGGTCATCTTTGCGAATACGAAGGGTGGACAAATAAATTTATTTTCCCTCCTTACGATTTTAAAGTGCCAGATATTATGGTAACAAATTTCCACTTGCCTTTGTCTACTTTAATGATGATGGTTTCGGCTTTTGCTGGTTACGATTTGCTTATTAAAGCTTATAAAACAGCTATTGAAGAGAAATATCGTTTTGGTACTTATGGCGATGCAATGTTGATTATATAATTTTTTAATTATAAAATATAAGTCCCAGTAGATTTTGTTCTGCTGGGATTTTTTGTTTTTAAGTA
>JAFGOQ010000125.1 GCA_016926405.1 Bacteroidales bacterium | reverse complement strand
AAGTGTTGCAAACTATCGTTTACCAGAAAATTATAGCTAATCAAGTGTTGCAAACTATCGTTTACCAGAAAATTATAGCTAATCAAGTGTTGCAAACTAATGTTTACCAGAAAATTATAGCTAATCAAGTGTTGCAAACTAATGTTTTCCAGAAATTCATAGCTAATCAAGTGTTGCAAACTATCGTTTTTCAGAAGATTAGAGCAAATCAAGTGTTGCAAACTATCGTTTACCAGAAAATCATTGCTAGTCAAGTGTTGCAAACTATCGTTTACCAGAAAATTATAGCTGATCAAGTGTTGCAAACTATCGTTCACCAGAAAATTATTGCTAGTTCAGTGGTAGAATTATTAGGTATCATATTAATATTAATAATTTGATTGGGGAATAGTTTAAAACGGTATTATGTTAAATAATAGTTTGTTAGCTGGTGTAAGTTTCTGTAGTTATATGTTTAGTTGAAATATTGCATTATTCAACACATAAATATTGTTAATAACTTTTTGGGAGAAATTATAATGTTAATAAAACAACGTTTAAACAGATTACTCTTTTTTATACCTTTAGCGTTTCTAAAATAAATCTTAATCATAACCAAGAAATATAAAACGCTTACATAGTTATTAACCATTAGTTTTCGCGGTTATAAAATTAATCACATGAAAAGAATTTTTACCCAAACAAGAGTAAGGCTATTAGGCCTATTAATTTTTATTGTTGGCAGTGCCCAAGCAGTGCAAGCCCAACAATACACCTTAACCGACAACGACGTTGTGGTTACCAATGGAGTAATAGAAAGCTGTAGTTACAATTTTGCTATTAAAGACATTGTTATTCCTGAAACTTTAGATGGACAGACAGTTGTTGGGATTAAGGATAAAAGCTGGTACAATGGTGTTTTTTACAATAAAGGGATTGAGAAAATTGTAATTCCTAATACACTAACCAAAATTGGTAATTATGCTTTTTATAAGAATAATATTACGGAATTAACTATTCCCGAAAGTGTTAAAGAAATAGGAGAGTGGGCGTTTATAAATAATAAGCTAACAAGTATTACCATACCTAATAGTGTGAGTGTTATTGGAAATGCCGCTTTTTCAACTAATAAAATTACTGAAGTTGTTCTAGGAACAGGAGTAACACTAATAAAGGCAGAAGCTTTTATTAGTAATCCTGGTTTGTTGTCTATTACTTTACCAACGCCAGTATTATCAAATGGCAATTTTATAAATTGGATAGATGGTAATGGTAAAGAATATGCTGGTGGAGCATCTGTTACCGATTTTGCAACAAATTATACAGCAGTTGTAAGTTACACTCTTACCGATGACGATGTTGTGGTTACTAATGGAGTAATAGAGAGTTGTAGTTACAATTTTGCATCAACATGTATTACTATTCCTGAAACTTTAGATGGTCAGACTGTAACAGCAATAGCCGATAAAAATATAGACGGTGTATTTGCTAATAAGGGGATTGTAAAGGTGTTTTTACCATCAACTCTAACAAAGATTGGTATTAACGCTTTTTATAATAATAAGATAGTTGATGTAACTATTCCCGCAAGTGTAAAAACTATTTGTGAGTACTCTTTTAAGATTAATAAACTATCTAAAATTGTTATTCCAAACAGTGTAAGTACTCTAGGTAAACAGTGTTTTAGTAAAAACGAAATTAAAAATATATCTTTTGGTACAGGTGTTACAACAATAGGAGAAGCAGCTTTTTCCGAAAACACTAATTTAACATCATTAACGCTACCAACACCAAATATTAGTGGGTTTAATCTTATCGATTGGAAAGATAGTAAAAACACCTCTTATTCAGCAGGAGCTGTTGTTACAAGTTTGTGGGAATCGTATACAGCAAATTTAGAAGATATTTCTAGCTATTATATACTAACCGACAACGACGTAGTTGTTACCAATGGTGTAATACAAAGCTGTAGCTACGACTTTGCTATTAAGGATATTGTTATTCCTGAAACTCTCGATGGACAGACTGTTGTGGGGATAGGAGACTTGTTTGGTGGAGTTTTTGGAAATAATGGAATAGAAAATATTAAATTACCAATTTCCCTTAAAAATATTGGTAGTAATGCATTTTTTGGAAATAGATTGACTAATGTTGATATTCCAATGAGCGTTACAACAATTGGAACAAATGCGTTTGTAAAGAATCTAATAAATACACTTAATATACCAGAAGGTGTTTTAATTATTGGAGAGAGTGCTTTTGAAAACAATAAATTAACTAGTGTTGTAATTCCTAAAACAGTAATTAAAATAGGACTAGGTGCATTTAATTATAATTTTAGTTTACCATTCTTAAAATTACCTACAGCCATTTTGGGTGGTTTAAATTCTGATAATTGGAAAGATAATAATGGAAAAGCTTACAACAACGGTGCAGAGATAAATGATTTTGCACTTGAATACACTGCTCAGTTTTCTGAACCTAAATATACAATTTCTGGAACAGTTACTGGTGCTGATGATGTTACTGTTGAATTAAGTGGTGATGTTGCTGATTTAAAAACTGTAAATAATGGAGAAAAGTATACATTTACTGTTGAGAAAGGAAAGTCGGTAACAGTTACTCCAAAAAAAACTAATTATAAGTTTACTCCAGAAAATTATTCATTTGCAAATATTACAGAGAATAAAACAGAGAATGATTTTTCTGCAGTTTTGAGTAGGTACACACTTACCGACAACGACGTTGTGGTTACTAATGGTGTAATAGAGAGTTGTAGTTATGATTTTGCTATTAAGGATATAGTAATACCAGAAACACTAGATGGTCAGACGGTTGTTGGGATAGCTGATGATTATAATGATGATAGTGGTGTATTTGGTAATAAAGGTATTTTAAAAGTTAAATTACCTAATACTTTAACTCATATTGGACTCTTAGCATTTAGTAACAATGAGTTAACTAATGTAGATATTCCTAAAAGTGTAACGTTTATTGGAGCCGAAGCATTTTACTACAATGAATTAACTAGCGTAGACATTCCTAATAGTGTTAGATTTATAGGTAATAGTGCTTTTTCTTATAATCAATTAACTAGCGTAAATATTTCTAATGGTGTTACATTTATTGGTTACGATGCATTTGCTGGCAATAAACTAACCAGTGTAAACATTCCTAATAGTGTTACATTTATTGGAGGAAATGCCTTTGGTGTAGCTGGTAGCTTATTATCATTTGTGTTACCAACACCAATAATTGATGGAGTATCATTTATTAACTGGATTGATACTAACGGTAATAATTACTCTGGAGGAGAAACGGTGAGTGCCTCTTATAGTACATATATAGCAATCTCTGATTTATACACATTAAAAGACGACGATGTTGTTGTTACCAATGGTGTAATACAAAGTTGTAGTTACAATCTTGCAGCAAGATGTATTACTATTCCCGAAACTTTAGATGGTCAAACTGTTGTTGGTATAGCTGATGGAGTTGATGGATTTGGGGTATTCTGTGCTAAAGGCTTTGCAATAATAGAATTGCCAAATTCATTAGTATCGATTGGAGATTATGCTTTTTCGTATAATCAATTAGCTAATGTAGTAATTCCTAATGGTGTTACTTCTATAGGGAAATATGCGTTTTGCGATAATAGACTAACAAATATAACTATTCCTAATAGCGTTACTTCTATTGGAGATAAAGCTTTTGAGTCGAATAACCTAACTAGTGTAACCATTCCTAATAATGTTACTTATATTGGAAATGATGCTTTTTCGGATAATAATATAAGTTCATTTGTCTTACCTCAATCAACAAAAGAGGGGCATACATTTATAAATTGGACAGATGAAAATAGCAAGGAGTATGCGTTTGGAGCAACTGTATCAGATCTGGAAGTAGCTTACACCGCAAATTTCTGCATTAACAGTTATACTATTTCTGGTAAAGTAACCGGAGCCGATGGTGTTACAGTTTCGTTAAGTGGTGATGCAAGCGATAGTAAAACATTAAACGATGGCGATAGCTATAGCTTTACAGTAAACTACGGACAAAATTTAGAGGTCTTAGCAAGTAAGGATGGATACAGTTTTGAGCCTGAAAAATATTCGTTTACTAATGTTAATGAGAATAAGACAGACAATAATTTTGCTGCAACTTTAGTTGTTTTCCCAGTAAGCTTTACCATTACTAATGGTACAAGTCCAATAGCTAATGCTACTGTATCTTTTAATAGCGCAGTTAATACTGCTGGAGTTGCACAGGGTGATAACTATGGCGATTTTACAACTAATGCAAATGGTGTTGTAGTTATAGAGAATGTAATTGCAGGAAACTATAAGTATTCGGTATCGGCACAGGGTTATCAAACACAAACAGGAGAGATTGCCGTAACAAATCAAAAGGTATCTAAAGCAGTTTCGCTTTCAAAAGTAACAGCTATAGATAATATATTGTCTGATGCAATAAAAGTATATCCTAACCCAGTTGCTTCAACCTTAAATATAAAAGGTAGCGAGTTAATTGGCGAGGTTACAATATCAAACGTTGCAGGTGTTGTGGTTTACTCAACTAAACTTAATTCATATGAGATAGGTATTGATGTAAGTAATCTTCAATCGGGAGTTTATATATTAAGAGCCTTTGTTGACAAAGGAGTAGTTGTTAAGCAGTTTGTAAAGAAATAATAGATAATTATTAATATAACCGAGGCAAGCCTTGGTTATAACATATACAAAAACCGAGAATTGTTCTCGGTTTTTTTTGTATGTGATAGTGTGTATTAGACACAATACTTTTCTGTATGTGTAATTATTTAATAGCATTTATAAATCGCTTAGCTCTTGTTGTTTTTCATAGTAAATAGTTGGTTAACTACCATTGCAACTTAAGTATTACTTTCTTCTAGAGAGCGAATGATAATTACGATTGGATGCGAATCACTGCCATCGATATGACCGTAGGCAGCGTCCGAATCACCTCTATTATATAATGGGGGGATGCGTTGCAAGTTGTCAACTATGAACGCAATATTTTTGTTTTGATATTTTATTGCAAAAAATGGTTTTAACTTGTTTCTGTGTTCTAATTTTATTTGGGTGTATCTATAAAAATATTCCTTTATAAATGTCTTTTGTAAAGGCAAATATAAAGGAAATGTTAAATTTTGAATTTATATTGTTGTTTTTATTTGCAAATAGTGTATCTACATGCGATAACACATTTGGCAAATGGTTAAATATCAAGTGTTAAAAAATTGGTATTCCCACTCTAAAACCAACTCCCGAGTAATCGAAATTGTTAAATCCAACAAACAAATCGGCATTAATTACCATAAAAATATTGTGTAGACCATACGATAATTCCATATAATTTTTCAGTCCTTTTGTAGTGTAATAATTAACTCCAAAATTTTCGGATATAAGAGTGTTGTTAATAATTGGTAGTCGTTTTATTAAAAATCGATTACAACTATATTCTGCTTTGGCATTAAAATAGCTATTTGTATGACTGTTGTTGTAATATGGTAATAGTGCAAAGGAGTTAAATTCTGTTTTGAAATTAACTGGCGATAAACTTGATGGTAGATGGAAATAGTCGCTAAACCCAACTTTGTTATCGTAAATAAAAGTTCCAAATTGAGCTTTGTAAGTTAATGACGAGAGAAAACCTAATTCAACTGACTGCTTTATCCCAATAACTGTTTTTAAGTAGTTATTGTTGGTGTTTAAAATATCTGGAATAGCTAATTCTGCCGATCCAAAGAATGTTGGATATTTTGAACTTACCATAATTTTTTGTCCATCACGAAAGCGGAATCGATATCTTGGAGTGTATTCTATGTTGGTTTTTAGAGTGAAGGCCGAATTGTTTTGTTTGGAGAATAAAGTTGCCTCTGATGCCTCAATTGTGTTTGTGTTGTAATCTAAATCTCTATTTGTAAACGAGTAATTTGTGTTGTTTTCTAGTGTTTTTCGATTCGAGTATTTTACACCAAGAGTAAGTTCAAAGCCATTAAAAATGTCGGTTTTGTGTTTTATCGAAATGTAATCTTCGTTAAATAGTCGTAAGTAATTTTCTTTAAACCATAGTGATGCAAATGTGTTTATAGTCTTGTTTGCACCAAAAGGAGAATAGTCTTTTGATTTAGCTCCTGCTTCTAAAAACAGATAAGACCTCTTGATGGGATTATATTTGTAGGTTAAATTTGAGCTTATCATAAAAGCCTCTCGTGCTATAGCGTAAGCTGGCGAGATATTAAACGATAAGTAATTGGCATTTTTATAATCCTTATAAAATGTTATGTTGTTGGAATATACAAACCCATCGACACTGTTAAACCATATACCGTCAATAGGATTGAGTAATCCGCTAAATTGAAGACTGATGGAGTCGTTTTTATAAAGGAACGTTTTCCCAAAAATGGCGGAGTTAAAAGTAAACTTTTGTTTTGCTCTTTTCACCGAATCTAAATATTCGGGTTTGCTGTGTGCTTCCACAAGAGAGTCGCGAATTAAATAACTAAGCTTTTCCTTTTTTGTTAATGGAACAGTTGTAACAGAGTCCCAAAATTCTTGACTTTGACTTTTTGCAGATGGTAATATTTTTATGTTGTCTTTTATCTCCAATGGTTTCTCTTTAATCTCTTTCTTATTCTCTTTCTCTATCTTTTTGTAGATGCGAGCCATGTCTTTGTCAGACAGATTTTCTTTAGTCAAAAGTTCTTCAATCTCTTTTGATTGTTTTTTAACAACTCTGTTTGTAGGAGTATTAATAGCAACTGCTTTTGTGTTGTTTTTGATTGTGTAGTTGTTGATTTTGGCAATTTGCTCCAAATAGTTGTGGTTAACATTTGGGTTAAGTTTAATTTTATAATTGTTAATTGAAGCAACATAATTAAACTCAAATTTAACTCCCATAAGCCCGCCACTAAAAGAGATTGTCTTTGTAATAGGCATCCAAATAAATTCCTGAACAGGATTGTAAATCTCTTTAATAATAGCATCTCCAACTGGTGTTTGAAAAGTTATTTCAGAATTGTTAATATTCCAGAAGTCTTCGGAGATATGAAGTGTGCCCGAAACTAAATCTTTACCTTTACGCTTAGGGGTGAATTTAATTTTGTTGATTGTTCTGTCGAATTCTTTGTACGATCCTAATAACTCGAATTTATAGTATGAAAAAGCATTCGGATTTAGTGGTGAAATAACTCCAAGAGTCTCTATGCTGTATATATTAATATTTGCATATCGCATAGGGTTTTCGTTCATTTCTTCTTCCGACGATCGCATAGATATTACAGTTTCGGAGATTTTGTCAGGTAGCTCAAAAGTTATTTCCGAGAGTGTTTCAAGGATGTGTAATTTCCCAGTATCAATGGGGATCTGTTTTTTTAATATTTTTGGTATTGCTTTAACCTCAGCTCCTCCTTTTAAATACACTATGGCAGTGTATTTTTGAACAATATTTTTGTAAAAATTAGCCATTCCTATGGCTCTGCGCATTATTAAATATGCAGGATCTTCGCTTTTGTTTGTTACAATAATCTCTTTTATCTCGAAATTTTGTGTCTTTAGAGTGAAGTTCTTGTTTATCCAATTGTCGCTAATCTGTATTTCGACTTCTTGTGGTTCAAGACCCAAAAATCTAATCGAAACTTTGTTGTTGCCATTAGGGAGTTTAAGAGAATATTCGCCAATTTGGTTAGAGGTTGTTCCGTTTTTTGTTTGGTAAGAATAAATTGTTGCGTGTGCTATAGGTTGGCCTT
Source organism: Bacteroidales bacterium (assembly GCA_016926405.1). Lineage (GTDB taxonomy): Bacteria > Bacteroidota > Bacteroidia > Bacteroidales > UBA6680 > UBA6680. Next base: position 27,446 of record JAFGOQ010000125.1, on the reverse strand, counting down.
GCTCGTCTATTATTCTTCCTTTTATACCTTGTGAATAAGCGGTGTTTAATGATAATGTTAATACAAATAGTAATAATAAGTTTCTGTAAATACTCATTCTAAATATTGTTTAGGGTTAATGTTCGATGGTTAGATGTTTTTTTGTTTTAAGGTTTAATATTAGAGGTGTATGTGTTTAGTCCATAGGGGTTGGATAAGTTATTTGTTAATTATTCTATAATTTATTAAAGGTTAAATTTTTCTACCTCGCATCATTTGGCGTTTTCCTGGAGGGCCAGGTATGCGTTCAACCTCAAAACCAGATTTAATAATCGATCTACGTACAACTCCTTTTGCCGAATAGGTAACAAGTACTCCGTTTTTGTTTGTTTTTGCTGTAATTCTTTCAAAAATTTCATCTGTCCATAGTTGCGGTTGTTTATCTGGTCCAAACGCGTCGAAATATACTAAGTCGTAATAATGTAGATGGTTAAAGGTTGTTAAATCTTGTTTAAATTTTGTAATTGTTAAATATTGGTCTATTTGTGTTGTTGTATCCCATTTAGCCAAGTGTAATTTGTTGAATATTTCTTGATTGTTGCTCTTTGTTAATGATGCATAATTAAGTAAAGGGATAATCTCATTGTCGATAGGGTAAAGTTCTATTGTAACAAAATGAATTTTTTTGTTGTGCTGCTTGGCGTACTCCCATGTTAAATAGGCATTAAGACCTGTACCAAATCCAGCTTCAAATATTGTTATTTCTTCCAAATCAATTATTGAAAGACCTGCTTCTATAAAAACATGGTTACTCTCTTGAATAGCCCCGTGAATAGAGTGGTACTGTTCGTCCATCTCTTTAATATATAATGTGTGCGAACCATCTTCGGTTTTAATAAGCTCCCTCTTCATTCTTATTGTTTTTTTTATTTTGTGTAAAGATATTGTTTTGTTACCTCTAAAGGATTATTTTTTTGTTTAACCGCTATTTCTATTTTGTTAATTTTACAGACTAATTATTTTTATGCAAACTGATAGAAAAATAATTCATATAGACATGGATGCTTTTTATGCATCGGTTGAGCAACGTGATTTTGTTGAATATCGGGGGAAGCCGATTGTTGTAGGGAGTAATAGCGATAGGGGAGTTATTGCAGCTGCTTCGTATGAGGCTCGTAAGTTTGGCGTTCGTTCGGCTATGTCGTCGGTAGTGGCTGCTAAATTATGTCCTCATTTGATATTTGCTGAAATGCGTCGTGAGGTTTATGTAGAAGTGTCTAAACAGATAATGGAGATATTTAAATCTGTGACAGCACTTGTTGAACCATTGTCTATTGATGAGGCTTTTTTAGATGTTACAAATAATAATCTAGGTATAGATTCGGCTTTTGAAGTGGCTCAGTATATACGAAAAAAGATAAAAGAAAAGACGCAATTAAATGCTTCGGCAGGTGTTTCGTATAATAAGTTTTTGGCTAAAAAAGCTTCCGATGTTAACAAGCCAAATGGCATTTTTGAGATTAAGCCTAAAGATGCTCTTGAATATCTAGGTAATCTTACTGTTGAAAACTTTTTTGGAGTGGGAGATGTTACGGCTCGCAAAATGCACAAAGTAGGAATTCATACAGGTAAAGATATTCGAAGCTTAACAATAGATTCGTTAATCAGACTTTTTGGAAAGCAGGGAGTTTTCTTTTTCGAAGTAAGTCGTGGGCGTGATAATAGACCTGTTGTTCCTTATCGCGAACGGAAATCTATTGGTGCAGAGTATACTTTTGAAAAGGATTTGACAACAAAATTTCAGATTGTTGCAGAGCTTTATAGAATAGAAAAAGAGCTTATGAGTCGTCTCGATAAAAAAGAGATGTATGGACGAACTATAACTCTTAAAATTAAGTTTGCTGATTTCTCAGTAATTTCGCGTAGTAAAACAGAAGAGAAGCAAGTAACAGCTTTCGAAAAGCTGCATAAAATAGTTAAAGTACTTCTGTATAATACCGAATTTCAGAGTCAGCCAATAAGGTTAATGGGTGTGTCGGTTTCTAATTTCGAAGCTGTTAATCTAGATATGCCAATTCAATTAAAATTGAACTTGTAGAGATATTAATTGATATTATAAAATAAACGAAATAGCCATATTAGGCTAAATCATTTATTTTATAGTACTTGAGTTGTTTAATTCTTTTTGTTTCGTTGTAGCATTGAGAAAACTTGTTGTCTTATTCTGGTAGGTAGTAATCTTATTAATATTGATTTTGTTTCAATTTCAATATTCTGATTTCTTAGTAATCTATTGAATGCTATTCTAAACCAAATAAACAGAATTGTACCTTTAGCAATGCTTGAAAGAGTAATACTCCACCATACGCCATCTAATTCCATTGCAAAAGTGTATGCTAGTAAAAGTGCTAAAGGAATTCTTGCGGCTGTTAATAACGTTCCTGTAATTGAAGGAGGAATTGTTTTTCCTGTTCCATTGAATGCTCCTGTTGTTACAATTTCTAGTATCATAAATGTTTGCGAATAACCTAAAATGCGTAGGTAAACGCCACCCATTTTAATAGCTTCTGGTTCTGGGATAAACCACGAGAATACCATCTCTCCACCAAAAATAAAGAGAATGGAGGCTCCAATTCCAAATAGTAATGTTATTGATAGAGTGTGGAAATATGATTTTCTGATTCTGTCAAACTTTTTTGCTCCGTAATTTTGACCAACAAAACTTCCGAGTGCAGTGGCAAAGGCGCTTGCTGTCATCCATGAAATGGCCTCTATCTGTGCGCCGACACTTTGAATAGCAACTGCTATTGCTCCCCAGTCGGATACAATGCGAGCCATTATCATGGCGAAAACCGAAAACATTCCACTTTGTAAAGCTATTGGACTACCAAATTTAAAAATCGATTTTGCAATTTGTGGTGATATTTTTCCTCTGTTGAAGAAATTTGGAAAAGGAGATCTTTTACTTGATAGGTGAAGTATAAATAGTCCTGTTACTACTGCTTGAGAAAATACAGTTGCAATTGCCGCTCCATTTGTCCCAAGAGCTGGTGCTCCTAAATATCCAAACATTAATATTGGGTCTAATGCAATATTTAAAATTAAACCAACAGTGTTGAAATAGAATGGTATTGATGAGTTTCCTGTTCCGTTATAGATTCCCGAAAGTGTTGGATTCATAAATGTGAATACCATACCAAGAGAAACAATCATTAGGTATTCTGTTGACATTTTCACAACATCGGCTTCTTGAAAATTAAAAATGCCAACTAAATTATCGGCAAAAAGACGAATAAAAACTGTGAATATTAGAGCAATTGATACACCCATTATCACTGAATGAGAGGCAAAAAGTTTTGCTCTATTGGTACTTTTTGCTCCTAGTGATTGCGAAATGCCTATTTCAGCACCAAATTTTGTAGTAAAACCAAGTGAGTTACCTAGCCAAACAAAGAATCCTGCTGCACCAACCGCAGCCGCTGCTCCACTACCAATATGTCCTAGCCAAAGCATATCGGTCATATTGTACGCCATTTGAATAAACGACGATCCCATAATTGGCAGAGCCAGAGTGATTATCTGTCGTAAAATGTGTCCTTCTGTAAAATCTTTTATCTTCTTCAATTCTATAAATTTTTGGGCTGCAAAGGTAATAATCTTATTTATACAGAAATGAAATGTTTGGTTAAAATTATCATCCGTAAGACTAAGTCGTAAACGATAGGTGTGTGTTCATGCCGAAATGTTAAAGAATGTTAAATTGTAAAATGTTTTTTCATGTGAATTTTGCGTTAAATCCTTATATAAGTAATTAAATACCAGAATAATACAACTGATCATTGTTATTGTAAGCTGTTTTGCTACAGTTGGTTACAGGGGTTGTTTGTTTGTTTGGTAGTTAATTGTTTTGTAATTTTGATTTGTCAAATTAAAAGAAACAAGCTATGTCAAAAAATAATTTTAACTACCAATTATTAAATCTTCAAAGCAGTTTAGAGAGATTTGCTTTAAGTTTAACCATGAATTCAGAGGACGCTAACGATCTTCTTCAAGAGACTTTGTTAAAAGCGTTAACATATAAAGATAAATATCAGGACGAGACCAACCTTAAGGCTTGGGCATTCACAATAATGCGTAATACCTTTATTAATAACTATCGTAAAAATGTAAAGCGTAAAACAACAAACGATTCTACCGATAATAGTTTTTTTATCGATCAATCGACTAGCTATACTCAGGACACTCCTGATATGCGTTTTTCATCAAACGAGATTACAAAAAAAATTGATGCATTAACAGATGAATTTAGAATACCATTTTTAATGCACACCGAGGGTTATAAGTATAAAGAGATTGCTGAGGAGCTTGATTTAAAGATAGGAACAGTGAAGAGTAGAATTTTCTTTTCGCGTCAAAAACTTATGAAAGAACTTGAGGGATATAGATAATATTAAATAGTAAGAACCAGAGATCATACTCTGGTTTTTTTTTGCTTGCAAATACTTAAATGATTATTTCTTTTCTCTTTTAACCTGTTCTATCTTTTAATTTTGTTTGTGAGATTGTTATTTCAGGGTTTGTTCTTTCTGTTATGTAAATCATTTAGACTTCAAATGTTTATCGTGGTGGCTTATATATAAATTAGCTTTTTTTAAAAAAATGTTCCAATGTGTTGTTTACTTGGAATTTTTTTTCACCTTTGCATTGTATTAAGTACTCGAATACCTAAATACATAATTGAAAATAAAATAAATTATAAAACCAAACTAGTCTGATGGAAAACAGTTATTTTAAAGTAGATGATTCGTTGTTCGATATTACTGAGCGATATCCTGAGACACTTAATGTGCTTTTAGCACAGGGTTTTTCGCAAATAGCAGAAGAGAGTAAACGAATTACTTTCGGTAAACAGATTACTCTTAAGGTTGCGGCTACAATTAAGCAGATTAGTCTTTCTGCAATTCAGCAGTTATTAGTTGAAGTTATTAATCAGAATAAATATAATACCGATAAAGAGTCGGTAAAAGGGATTATTACAGGACGTAAAGATATTCGCATTGAAGGTTTATTGCCTTGTCCTGTTCGTTTGCCTTTGGTTGAAAAGTTGGATGCCTTTTTAGACGATTTTCAGAAGGGTAGCGGACTTACTGTTGAAACTAGCCTTCAGGCTGCATCAATGGGACTTGACGGAATTAAGAATTATGTTCGTTCGGTAACTAAAGAAGACGATTTATCGGATATATTCTTATCGGCTGGTTTCGATCTTTTTTTCGAGAAAGATCTTATGGGTAAATTCATGAATAAAGGTGTTTTCGAAGATTTTTCGGATTTTGAGAGTTATAATTCGGATTTTCAGAATGACTACCTTTCGCTTAAAGACCCAAAGGGTTTTTATTCGATAATTGCCGCAGTGCCTGCTGTTTTTCTAGTAAATAAAAATGAATTAAAAGGACGTGGAATTCCACAAACTTGGGAAGATGTTTTAAGTCCAGAGTTTGAGAATAGCATTAGTTTACCCGTTTCTGATTTCGATTTGTTTAATGCAATGATGTTGCATATTCATCAGAAATATGGCGACAAAGGGGTTGAAGGTTTAGGTAGAAATCTTTTAGTAAGTATGCATCCTGCGCAAATGGTTAAATCTGAACGAAGTAAGACCGATAAGCCTGCTGTTACAATTATGCCTTATTTCTTTACAAAAATGGTAAAACCAGGAAGCAGTATGGAAGCTGTTTGGCCTAAAGATGGAGCTATTATTAGTCCAATTTTTATGTTGACTAAGAAGAGTAAAAGGGATAAAATTAAAGCCATTGCCGATGTGTTTATGTCGAAAGAGATTGGCGAATTGCTTTCTCATCAGGGGTTGTTTCCAAGTGTTCATCCCGATGTTGATAATAATTTACCAGCCGATAATAAATTTATGTGGGTTGGTTGGGATTATATCTATAATAATGACATAGGCTCTCTTATAACTAAATGTGAAGGGCTTTTTAATAATGCTGTTAAGTAGTTATTAGAGCATTGTCATCAGTGAGTATTCTAATGACCAGTAACCAAAAGGAAAATAATTATGATACACAGAAATTTTAATTCAGAACCAATAAAAGAAAATCCGCACAAAGTAGATGTTAGACAATTGTATAACGATGCTTCGGCACAGGTAATGCACATAACCTTATTGCCAGGAGAAGCTTTAAAGCCACATAAAACACCTGTCGATGTGTTCTTTTATGTTTTAGAAGGTACTCCAACAATACATATTGCAGACGAGATGTTAGCCTTTGAAAAAGATACGTTGATTGAGAGTCCTGCTAATATTGTTCATTATATAAGTAATGAAAGCGATGTAATTGCAAGAATATTGGTAACTAAAGCACCTAGACCAGAGGCTAAAACAAAAATATTGTAGACAAGTTGTTTTGATGTGTCGAATTATTAACGACCAATAACTAATAATTAAAAAACATGAATCTAGTTACATTTTCGGGGCCTCCTTCAACAGGAAAAACCTCGGTAATTATAAAAACAATTGATGCCATTAAAAATCGTGGTTTGAAGGTTGGTGTTGTTAAGTTTGACTGTCTTGCTACCGACGACGATAAGTTGTATGAGAAAGCCGGTGTACCTGTGCGTAAAGGGCTTTCGGGTTCGCAATGCCCCGATCATTACTTTGTTAGTAATGTAGAAGAGGTTGCTCAGTGGGGGCGTGGTTTAGATCTCGACTTGCTGATAACCGAGAGTGCAGGTTTGTGTAATCGCTGTTCGCCATATATTAAAGATATTAAGTCTATTTGTGTAATAGATAATCTTAGTGGGATTAATACTCCAAAAAAGGTTGGGCCAATGTTGAAAATGGCCGACATAGTTATTATAACTAAGGGCGACATTGTTTCGCAGGCAGAGCGTGAGGTTTTTGCATCGCGAGTGCAGACGGTGAATCCTTCGGCTATTACAATGCATGTTAACGGGCTTACTGGGCAAGGTGCATTTGAACTTAGCACGCTATTGTACGACGAAAAAACAGATGTTGATACATTGGTTGGTAAGAAATTACGTTTCTCGATGCCGTCGGCTATGTGTTCGTACTGTCTTGGCGAAACAAGAATTGGTGCTTCGTACCAAATGGGTAATGTTCGTAAAATAAATATGGAGGGCGAAAAAAATGATTAATATTCAGGATATAAAGAGGATTCCTATTGCCGAGCTTCGCAATAAATACCCTTTTGTTGATGGTTTTTTGTCGGATCAAAGTTTAGAGATTGATACAAACGAGCAACTTTCGTTTAGCGATTTTATTCGCAAATTCGACGATGATGAGGCCGAAGATCGTGCCATTGATTTCGATACAATGGAAAATTCGTTGGTTGAATATATTAACCAGATGCTTTTGTTTTTAGGTGACGATACTGATAGTGGTGTCGATAGTCTTACAATTTTACCAGGAACAAATAAGTTTGGCGAAAAGGAGAATTTCGAAGCGCTTACAATTAAGAAAAGCGAGATTGTTTGTATTGTTGGTCCTACAGGATCGGGAAAAAGCCGACTGTTGGGCGATATAGAGTGGGTAGCTCAGAAAGATACACCTACATCGCGATCAATTCTTATTAACGGCGAGGTGTCTGATAAAAAATGGCGATTGTCGTCTGGTAATAAGTTGGTAGCGCAGCTTTCGCAGAATATGAATTTTGTGATGGACTTAACTGTGTACGAATTTTTAGAGCTTCATGCTCAGAGCCGTTTGGTTGAAAATATTGAGGATGTAATTCAGCGTATTATTGCTTCGGCAAATAATTTGGCTGGCGAGAAGTTTGAGTTATCAACACCGATAACTAGTCTTAGTGGTGGACAAAGTCGTGCTCTTATGATTGCTGATACTGCTATTCTTAGTAAAAGCCCTATTGTGCTTATCGACGAGATTGAGAACGCTGGTATCGATCGTAAAAAGGCGCTTGAGCTTCTTGTTGGCGAAGAGAAAATTGTGCTTATGGCTACTCACGATCCAATTTTAGCTCTTATGGGCGATCGTAGAATTGTTATTAAGAATGGTGGAATTCATAAGGTTTTAAATACAACAGATAAAGAGCGTGAATTGCTTACAGAGCTTAATGAAATGGATAAAGTTGTTCAGAATTTACGACACAGAATTCGTAATGGTGAGGTTATTACTTCAGTTATCTAGATCAAGATTTACTTTTAAGATAAATAAATACACCCTGAAGGGTGAAATTTCACACCCTAGGGTAACACCCTGGGGTAAAACATAAAATTATGCACGACGGATGTTCAGGAAGTTTTGAGAATGGAAAACAGGTGGCGGATAAGGTACGTATGATGGGTTTTGCCGATCAGTTAATGCCAATGCCAATGGAAATAGAGTGTGTAGAATGTGGAAGCACATTTGAAATGGCTGAATTTTGCTGCAAATGCCCAACATGTAATATGGTTTATGCCGTTACACCTTGCCACGCATTTGATCCAAAAAATATTATGGCAGCAGGAATCAATTATTAAAAAGTGAGAAGTAAGAAGTATGATTTATGAAAGTACAGTTGTTTGAATTCGCTTTTAAGTTATTGGTCAATTGCAGAATTTATATCTAAACTAGTTATTGTCGTTTAAGAGTCTGATAAAACTGTGTATTGGATTGAGTTCTTGATTGAGGTGAAGTTGATTACTAAAGAGGAGATTACTCTATAGTATCGAGAGGCTAATGAGTTAACAGTAGTTTTTAATGCAATGCGAAAGACTGCTGTGCTTAACAAGAAAGCAAATTAGTGACATCTGAAATCATACATCATATATCAAAAATCTAAATCCAATGTATAGTTCAATCGCTAATTACTACGACTTTATTTTTCCTGTTGATAAAATTAAAACCGATTTTATTGGAAGTTTTTTGCCACATCAGTCTGCAAATATTCTCGATATTGGCTGTTCAATGGGAGGTTTTTTACCTTTCTTAATAGATAAAGGGCATAACGCATTTGGTATTGATCTTAATAATGATATGATCTTGCTGGCCAAAAACAGAGTAGCCGAAAAGAAGCAAAAAGATAGAATAGCTATTGGTAATATGCTAAATTTTGATTTGGTTTTTGTTGATAACTCTTTTGATTTGGTTTATTGTATAGGTAATACCATTGCTCATTTAAATAATATTGGTGAGCTAGACATAGTTATTAACAATATTTACAAGCGACTTAATAATGATGGGAAACTAATTTTTCAAGTTGTTAATTACGATAGATTCGACGCTGATAAAGAGTCGGTATTACCGCTTATTGAGAACGATGTTGTGAAATTTGAGCGCGAATATAATTGGCATAGAGCCGATGGGAGAGTTAGTTTTAACACTAAGCTGACTGTGAAAGAGACTGGCGAGTTGTTTGAAAATAGTGAGGTGTTAACGCCTTTCTTGCCTGACGAAATTTTGCGCAGAATTGAATCGTATGGCTTTAAAATTAATGCCACTTATGGCGATTTTAAAAAGTCACCTTTTAATTCGGAATCAAGTTTTGCGTTTATTGTTATTGCTAAAAAAATATTGTAGCAACATAATATATGCCACTAAGTTCTGTGTGCTACTCCATCAAATAAAAACTTTGCAAGCAAACTAAGCTTTGGTTTAAGAGGAGAGGAGTCTTTTTTTATTTAGGAATACACTATTCCCATCGGTAATGGTGTTAAATCAATTTTTGAAATATACTATTACTATTGGTAATGGGATCAAACTAATTTTAGACAGTTATTTTGTAAGATGCACTGCCTAATGTCTATAACACTAATACAAACAAAAAAAACCGAGGGTTACTAAAAATAGTCTTCCCTCGGTTTGTTGCTTTTTATCTCTTTATTATCAAAATAGTGATTCTTTGATTTTAATATTTGGTTAAAAACCTGTTGGTTACAAATACAAAATATTTATTTTGTCGGCTAAGTATATTAAACCTAGCGATAGTATAAATGCTATTAATGGAGAGACAAGCCACATAACAAAAAATTTGTTTACTTCAGTTTTTCTGAAGATGTTTTTTGCTCCCAATTTAGCTACACCAATGCCTATTATTGCAGCTACATTAAGTTGAACTAACGAAGTTGGAATTCCTTTTATTAATGATGCTGTAAGTAATAGACTACCCGAAATAAAAGCTATAATAACAGCTTCAATTCTACCAAAAAGTATAATGTCTTTTCCTGTTTTATGTAAAATTTTGTTTCCAAAAAACGAACTACCTATACCAAAACTAGGTGCAACAATAAGTGTGGCTAAAATCATTACATGGGCAGCATGATTTTGAGCAATATTTAATTCGTTGCTAGCCATTGTGGCTAAAGGTCCAGCAGCATTTGCTACGTTATTTGTTCCTATTGAGAATGCTACATATAACGACATAAGAAGTATTAATCCTTTTACAATAGGGCTGTTATTAACTCTTTTGGATATTGTGTAACCTTTTTTACGTATTGGCTTGTAGATATATTTGCCTATTATAAATGAAATAACAAAAGCAGCAATAGGCATTATAAACCATGTTGGTAATACTTCGAATAGCAGTTTGTCTGAATTTAACGAATTAAAGTATATTGCTGGTGCTATTATAGCAAGCACAGTTGACTGACTAGTTGATTGAGGTATTCCAAATAAGTTGGCTATTAGTAACGATATGCTAACCGAAAATAGAATTATTGAGACAACTGTAAATGACATTAAGTTGGGGTTTATTAAACCTTTTCCAACAGTCTTGGCTGTTTCTTCACCTCCTACAATGGCTCCAATAAATACAGCTATACCGAATAAACCAGATATTAAACTCTGTTTAATAATATTTGCTCCAAAAGCAGCAGAGAATGCTGGTCCGGTGCCGCTGCCTCCCATGTTTAGCGAAAGAAATATGGCAATAATAAAAGGAATTATGAATGGTATAAGCATAGTATTTAAATTGTTAAAGTTTTAATCAATAGGTTTTAGGTGTATCCCACACTTTTAAATCTATTCCCTCAATTATTACATTATTATTCTCAATGTTAACAACTACTCCAGAGTGTACTTTTTGCATCATACAATGCGATGGTAAAAAGCGAATTGTTTCACCAACTTTTATGTTTTTGCCTTTATACTTACCATGAAAAGCAATAATTATACATGGCCCAATGTCTATTGATTTATCAACACTGTTTGTAATTCTGTTTTCTGGACCTATAATATGTACTGAAAGTAGTAACCCGTTAATTTCAACTATTCTAGCGAAATGTATTATTGGACAACCTAATGGTCGGTATTTAACTATATCGTTTATTCTTAATTTATGATTCGATGTTGGTAGTAATACCTCAGTGCATGAGTTGCTTCCATCAATAGGATCTAAGGTAATATCGGCTTGGTATGAGTCTATTAATCCAATAATTTTTTCGTTATATGCTATTGTGTTTGGGTTGTTTTCTAAAACTTTTTCGATGTTTAGCCTATTATCTTTAAATTCTTCGAATGATAATACGGAACAATCTAGTATTTTTTTATTGTTACGTAATAGCTCTTCGGCAAAGTCGTCGCATCTAGAGCATCCGCATTTTCCGCAATTATATCCAGGCAGGCTTTTAATAATATCTTTTATCATAATAATATCTTTTTTTATTCCCCTATGTATTGTTGAAAACCATCCATTTTTCGTAGCAAACCTCGATGGTGTTTTTTATCAACTCTTTTTTCACCAACACAAAGAGTACAAACCGAAAATGGAGCATTGTGTCTTAAAGAGTCTGTTTTTGATTCGCAAATAGTTATTTTGCTTATCATATTTGCAAGCTCGGCAGCACCTTGTCCAGATATTCCGTTCATATCGATAATTTTACAATTAGGATTAACCTCAAGAATACGTTCTCTAAAAATTTCGCGTTCTGCTTGCGAAATAATATCACCTTTTGTAATAGCAACAATGTCGGCACTACTTAAAAATGGTCCTACCTTAGTTGGATTATTTGGTCCACTTGTGGCATCAATAATGCAAACACCAATACTATTGTTTGTGTATGGAGCGCATCGGTGACATAAGCCTGCAGTCTCCATAATTAACATATCCGATTTGTTTTTATTTGCAAATTCAATCATCTCTTGAATATTATAAATAGAGAAGTGATCAGGACACATGTCTTTTGCTAAGCCCAATAATACAGGAACATCAAGTTTGGCAAATCGCTTGTCGTCATCAGTATTAAGGCAGTCTATTTTAACCACCGAAGGTTTGTATGATTGTTTTAGTATTTTAATTGTATGTAAAAGAATAGATGTTTTTCCTGCTCCAGGTGTGCCAGCAACAATTATTAACTTCATTATTTAAATGTTTTTTTAGAAATTTATATTGGTGATAGTTTCGCCTGCTCGTACTTTTTCACGTAATACTAGCATGTTTTTATCAATGATATTTAGTTTTTCCGACGCAATTCTTTCTTCTACGGTACTGAATATTATACCTTGCATTGCTCCGTTTTTCATAAATATTCTTTTTTGAGATGTTAATGCCAAAACGGGATCGTGAGTAACAACTAAAACAATTTTTCCTTGTCCCGACAATAATTCTAATGCTTCGTATTTTTTTATTCCTGCATTTTCAATTTCATCAATTAAAACAATAGGCGATTCGCTAATAATAGCAACGTCGGCAACCATTAATGCTCTCGATTGTCCTCCGCTTAATATTGTAAGATTATCGTTTTGTTTAATAGGTTCTCCAGTCAATTCGTTTGCTAGAGTAATAATTTTACCTACGTCATTTATTGATTTACCACGGCATTTGGCATGAAGAGTAAGAAATTCAGTAACAGTCATGTCCGCTACAAAATTCATGTTTTGCGACAGTTGTGCAACCATTTTTTTTCGTGGGTTATTTCTGAGCTCGTAGCTAGGTGTTTTGCCGTTAATAAGAATTTGTCGTTTCGATGATGTGTCAAATTGAGCTAACTGTTCTATGTCTGATATTAGTTGACTTTTTCCACTTCCTGTTGGCCCTACGATGCCAATAATTTCGCCTTTGTTAACAATTAGTTCGGTTATAATTTCTGGATTGCCTTTTTTATCAAAACCTCCTATTATTGTTATGTTTTCTATAATATGCATTTTAATTTTTGTATTAGTAAGGTGCTAATACAAAATTGTATAACTAATGTGTGCAATAAAACAGTATTAAAGCGTAATTAAAAATTATAGGTTTTAAATAGTAGATGTACGTGTTTCTACTTATAAAAATCTACACTTCAAAGATTTTATTTTTAATGGCGTATACTACTAATTCGGCAGTGTTTTTTGATTGTGTTTTAAGCAATATGTTTTCGCGGTGTTTGTCGACAGTGCGTTTGCTTATAAATAAATTATCTGCAATTTCGTGGTTTGATAAACCTTTGCATATATTATACAATATTTCTACTTCACGTTCAGATAGATTATAATTGGCTTTTTTATATTTTTTCTTGTTTAAGTTTTTTATGATGCCATCGAGAATCTCAGGTGAGAAATAATTTTTACCACTGTAAACGTCTAAAATAGCATTTCTAACATCATCGAATTTTGAGTTTTTTAATAGAAAACCTTTTGCGCCAGCATCAATCATCTCTGTGTAATAGTTTTCATTACCGTACATCGAAAGGGCAATAATTTTTAATTCTGGATTTATTTTAAGAGCCTCGTATGTTGCAGTAATACCATTAATAACTGGCATTTCAATGTCCATTAAAATTATATCAGGATTAATTAATTGAAATTTATCTAAAAATTGTTCGCCATTTTCAGCTTCGTAAATATCAGCTTCTAAATTACTGTTAGATAGCAGAAATAATAGCCCTTCTCTAAATAAATTATGATCGTCGACAATAAATATTTTTAATTTTGGAGTCATAGCGGTATAGTTACTTTAATGAAAAAACCTTGTTTTGGTTTGCTGTACATGTCAACAGAGCCATTTAGCGATTTTACTCTGGAGTTTATGTTTACTAGTCCCATGCCACTGCTGTCAATATTGTTTATTTTAAAACCTATGCCATTGTCTGAATAAAATAGTTCCAATTTATTTGGATAATTGAATAGTGATATATCGACATTAGATGCTGAAGCATGTTTTAATGTGTTGGTTATTAGTTCGCCAATTACTCTGTAAATAACTACTTCGATATTATAGTTATAGCGTTTGCCGTTTAAATTTGACGATACTAGTATGTTTAGTTTCTCACATGTTACAATAGTGTCGGTGAATGTTTTAATAGCTTTTTCTAAACCAAAACGCTCTAAAATATGAGGACTTAAATTGTTGGAAATCTCTTTAATAGATATTATTGCATTATCTACAGCCATTTCTGTTTTGTCTATTATAAGTTCGTTTTTTGGATTCATAATAGATTTATCAATTGCGGAAAGTGACATTTTTATAGACGATAGTATTGGGCCTAAACCATCGTGTAGCTCTTTTGCGAATTTTTGACGCTCGCGTTCTTCTGTTTTAATGATGGCTGACAATATTTTAGTCTGGTTCTCTTTTCGAAGATTGTTAATCTTACTTTGAAGTCTGAAAATTTGTCTTATATAAAATGATGCTATAAACATCAGTAATGATATTATTACTGCAATCCAACTGTCAAAATTATCTTCAATATGACTGTGTGGATTATTGCTTATATCAATAAGTACTAAAAGTCGTCGAAAAGCCATTAGGGCAAAACCCACAGATAATGCTATCCACGAAATATTGAATTTAGTTTTGCGGATTAGCGATATTGTAATGAAAAATGCACTAAACTGGAATAGTACCGATAGTATTAATGCTACTGTAATTATCATATGTGCAAATTAGCAAATAAGTTGTTTCATTAGTATACGTTTATTATCGTATTAGGCAAAAGTGTTTTTATATCAATTTATATATTGTATAACAATCACCTTTGAATTTATTTTGGTTATTATTTTATGCTAATAAACATTTTTCTGAGTGTTAGAGATGGTTGTGTTGTGTAGAAAACATACAGTGTTAATATATCGAACACTGTAATTGTGATTTTGTGTACTGTATTTTAACAGAAATGTATGTTTAGAAGTTTTAAAACGATATGTTTTATCGTAATGGGTGTGTTATCAGTATTATATGGTGTGTGGCAGGTTAATTGATCAGTGCTTAGTGTTAATTGATTAACAATTGCGGTCTAGTCAGCTGCAACTAAAACTTTTGTTTTAATGTCAATTAGTTTTTTTGTTCGAATCAGAAATGGGTGCCTTCATAGCACCCATTTTTATTATTGATTCGACCTTATTATAGTACAATTACGATAAGAAAATCTTCATATCATCGTCAACAGTGCCTATTCCGGCAATACCAAAGTTTTCAATTAATACCTTAGCTACGTTTGGCGATAAGAATGCTGGTAATGTTGGCCCTAAATGTATGTTCTTAACGCCTAATGAAAGAAGTGCTAAAAGAACAATAACAGCTTTTTGCTCGTACCATGCAATGTTGTATGCTATTGGTAGTTCGTTAATGTCGTTTAGTTCGAAGACCTCTTTAAGTTTAAGAGCAATAACAGCTAACGAGTAACTATCGTTACATTGACCTGCGTCTAGTACGCGTGGAATTCCTCCTATATCGCCAAGTTGAAGTTTGTTGTATCTATATTTAGCACAACCAGCAGTTAAGATAACAGTATCCTTTGGAAGTTTTTCAGCAAACTCTGTGTAGTAGTTTCTGTCTTTCATTCTACCGTCGCAACCAGCCATTACAAAGAATTTGCGTATAGCACCTGTTTTTACAGCGTCAACAACTTTATCGGCTAACTGAAGAACTTGATTGTGAGCAAATCCGCCAACAATTGTTCCTGTCTCAATTTCAGTTGGAGCAGCACATTTTTTTGCATGCTCAATAATTTGGCTAAAGTCTTTAGCGCCACCTTCTGTACGGTCGGCAATGTGTTTAAATCCAGGGAACCCTGACGCACCTGTTGTGTAAACCTTATCGGCATATTTACTTGTCGATTTTGGTGGAACAATACAGTTTGTTGTGAAAAGAATAGGTCCGTTGAATGTTTCAAATTCTTCGTTCTGAGCCCACCAAGAGCTACCGTAGTTGCCTATAAAGTGTTTGTATTTCTTAAAAGCAGGATAGTAGTGAGCAGGAAGCATTTCGCTGTGTGTGTAAACGTCAACACCTGTTCCGTCTGTTTGAGCAAGTAATTCTTCAATATCCTTTAAGTCGTGACCTGAGATAAGGATTCCAGGTTTGTTACTTACACCTATGTTTACCTCTGTTATTTCTGGGTTTCCGTATGCTTCGGTGTTAGCAGAATCAAGAAGAGCCATTGTGTCAACACCATATTTACCTGTTTCAAGTGTTAATGCAACAAGCTGATCAGCAGAAAGTGTATCATCGATAGTAGCAAGTAGAGCTTTTTCAATAAAAGCATAAATTTCATTTTGCTCTTTATTTAGGTTCATTGCATGGTGAGCGTAAGCAGCTAAACCTTTAAGCCCGTATGTTATTAGTTCACGTAGAGAACGAACATCTTCGTTCTCTGTTCTAAGAACACCAACAGATTCTGATTTTGCTGTATTCTCTTCGAAAGAACCTAATTGCCATGTTGCTACATCGTGATTAGCAAATTTTGCAGTAACACCTTTTGCAGCTAGCTGTTTTTTAAGATTATCTCTAATTTCAACACCCTCTTCAACAGCTTTAATAATTGCTATATCATCGAAGTTTGCATTTGTAATTGTGATAAAAAGACTTTCTAATAGGTATTTATTGGTCTTTTTGTCAGTGATACCCATATTACGTAGCTCAGAGCTATAAGCAGCTACTCCTTTTGCAGAGTGTATAAGTAAATCTTGTAGGTTCGATACGTTAGATTTCTTTCCGCAAACTCCTTTAACTGTACATCCTGTACCTTTAGCAGCCTCTTGACATTGAAAACAAAACATTCCCATAATTCTAGTTTTTATTGTTAATTAGTTATTTAAGTTACATGTTTTTTTAAACACTTTCCTTTTTATCTGCAATAAAGTATTTCGGTATTGCAATGCCAAAATAAGAGGATTAAAATTGAAAAACCAAATTTTGGATAAATTTTTTCAGATATTTTTTTAAAGGTTGCCTAAAAGGCCCTAGATATTGGATTACAGATAGTCTTGTATTATCTGTTTTTCTAGATACTCTTTAAATTCGAGAGTAAGTTTGTTAGTAAGATTGTTCATTAAACATCTTTCGAAAGGGCAAACTTTTTTGTTCATAGGGCAGTCTTGAACTTCAATTTTACCTTCAATAGTTTCGTAAATTTCCAAAAATGAAATGTCTTTTGGGTTCTTCTTAAGAACAAAACCGCCACTTGGTCCTCGTTGCGACTCAATGTATCCATCTTTAACCAATCGCTGCATTACTTTTGCAACATGGTGTTTTGAGTTACCTGTCTCTTCTGCAATTTTAATAACGTTAAGATTGTTTTCTGAACGTGCGATAAGAATTATACCATGTAATGCAATAGACGCAGCTTCGGAAAGTGATACGATTTTCGACATATATTATGTATAGAAATATTTTAAAAACTATTATTTATTACTTTTGCTTTCTTTTAAAGTAACTCTGCAAAATTGTTAATTATATTGATTAATTGCAAAGTTTAAGTTAAAAAAGTACTCTTATTCTTAAATACCTTTTTTTTATGGCTAGTAAAGACAAAGTTTTGAATAATAAAAAGATAGCAGTTCGTGAAGGTGTTGTGTCGTTGGTTGGCAACATTTTTCTTTTTATTGCTAAAATATGGATAGGTATAGTTACAGGCTCTATTGCACTTATAGTTGATGCTTGGCATACTTTGTCTGATTCCTTTTCGTCGCTAATAATTATTTTTGGCGCATTTTATTCGAGCAAGCCAGCCGATAAAGAGCATCCTTATGGTCATGGACGTATAGAGAGTGTAATAACAATAATAATTGGTGTTTTGCTTGGCGTTATTGCTTTTTCGTTTTTTACCGATTCAATTTCTATTTTATCCGATAAAAAGTCAGTTCATTTTGGCTTGTGGGCAATAATTATAACATCTGCATCAGTAATTGTAAAAGAGGCAATGGCTCAATATGCTTTTTGGTGTGCTCGTGTTACAGGAAACAAGTCACTTAAAGCCGACGGTTGGCACCACCGTAGCGATGCTATCTCATCGGTAATGATTCTTGTAGGTATTTTCTTCGGTAAGTATTTTTGGTGGATCGACGGTGTTTTAGGTTTGTTGATTTCTGCTTTAATGTTTTATACTGCTTTTGAGTTGATTAGAGAGGCTGTAAACCCGCTTCTTGGTCAAGCTCCCGATGAAAAGTTTATTGACAATATAAATAGTGTTTGTTCAAAAATTACTGATTACAATTTAGGAGTTCATAATCTTCATGTTCATGATTACGGAATGCACAAAGAGGTTGTTTTCCATATTTATCTCTCTGGTGATTTAACTCTAGACGAATCGCATACTCTTGTTGATAGCTTGGAGAAGGCCTTAGATGATGAATTAGGAATTCGTGTTACAATTCATACCGATCCTGTTTCGGAGAGGGTTTTGTAGATTTTTTGTTTATAAGTTAATAGGTTTGTAAAATAACCGTATTTAAAATAATAAAAGCGACCTGCGGTTTATTCCGTGAGGTCGCTTTTTTTTAATATAGGTTAAAACTGAAATAACCTGATATCGTCCGAAGTAGATTTTTGCGTTTGGATTAAAATTTATGATTCCCTTTTATTTAGAAAATCATCACCCTAAAGCTAAATGTCAAACACCAAATACCTTGTTCTTTTGTGCCTTGCTGTCTCACAGTGGTAAGTGTTTTTATTTAGAATGCCCCCCTATTTATGAAATAATTATCAAGTATAAACTTTGATGTTTAGTAACTTCTGCTAAATTTGCACGAAACTAATTTTATTAATGGCTAAGAGGAGACTATTTTCTTATTTTCTTTTGTTGGTGATGAGCTTCATTGTTCTTCACGATATAATACCTCATAGACATATTTTAAACAACCCTTTAGCGGTTGAAACAAAAACTTCTATAGCGGCCGTTCATGGTCATTCACATAGTCACAGTAGTTTTTTAGCTTTAGCAGATGGTGGTTACTGTTGTAATAATTACCATCCTTATCACAAACACGAGCACGAGTGTAACTTTTCGCATACAAGCTTATTAGTTGTAGATAGACTATCTTCTTTTATCCCTTCAACAGGTATAATGTGTTTCGGTAAGACTATCAAAACTATTTTTAATTCGTATTATTCTACTTCAAAAATATTAAAAGGATTTAGCTTAGTTTTTAAGTTAAGGGGACCTCCTTTTATTCTTTCATAATGGTCACTTTTTAGTGGCTTTAGCTCCTGAAAGGGGCGAATTATCTTTAATACTACCGCCGTTGGTAGAAACCTAAAAAATTTAAAAAGATGAAAAAATTAATGTTTGCTATGCTTGTTGCATCAGTTTACTTATTTGCTGCGTGTACTAATAATACACAAAAAGATGAGGCTAAAACAGAGACAGAATGTACTCATAATCACGAAGGTCATGATCATCAATGTCAACATCACCACGACCATGAAGGACAAGAAGAATTTACTGCTGACACAACAGCTGTAGAGGGTGCTCAAGCTCATGTATGTGCTGGTCATAAAGATGGCGAGAAATGTCAACATGCTGATGCTACAAAATGCACTGATGCTGAAAAAGCAGCATGTACAAAAAAATGTGACCATAAAGAAGGCGAAGCAAAAGCTTGCTGTGCTGACAAAAAAGAGACTGAAGCAAAAACTTGCTGCAGCTCAAAAAAATAAGAATGTTTAAAGAGGTTCCCAAACTTAAAAATTGAAGTTATGTTTAAAAAAATTATGATACTGCTTGTTGCGGTAGCCCTTATGGCATCGTGTAATCAAAGCAAAAACACTGGTCATTCACACGACCATGGCGGTCACGAGCATACCGATGGTGACGAACACGCCGAAGAGAATCACACAATTTCCGAAACTTATTGGGTTAACAACAACGAGGTGTTTGTTGAGTATACTCATATGTTACTTAACGAGGTTACTCCATTTATTATATCTATTACCGATACAAAAACAGGTAAGCCAGTAATTGGTGCCGATGTTTTTGTTGCCTATACAATGGGTACAAAAGGAATAAAAAACAGTGCTAAATTCGATAGCAATAATCAGTATGTTGCTACCCTTAAACCATCGCA
Source organism: Bacteroidales bacterium (assembly GCA_016926405.1). Lineage (GTDB taxonomy): Bacteria > Bacteroidota > Bacteroidia > Bacteroidales > UBA6680 > UBA6680. Next base: position 7,237 of record JAFGOQ010000125.1, on the reverse strand, counting down.
AACAGGCCAAGGTAAGCTTATAGTTTCTATTTCTATTAATGGCGTTACCAATGTTCATAGCATATTAAATGTTGAAGTATTTAACGATGTTCACGACATTATACATGATCATGAGGCCGAGAATTCGCAAGACATTAAATTCAGCAAGAAAGACTCTTGGAAAATAGGTTTGTTAACTCACCAGGTTCAAAAAAGTGAGTTTATGTCGGTAATTCGTACTTCGGGCGAGATTCTTCCTGGGCAAACTTCTGTTGCCCAAATTACTTCAAATTCGGCTGGTATAGTAAATCTTAGCAGCTCAAATGTTTTGGAAGGTATGTCGGTAAAATCGGGTCAGTTGCTTTTTACTGTTAAGGGTAAAGGTATGGGCGACGATAACTCCGATGTTAGATACCAATCGGCAAAAATAGAGTACGAAAATGCCAAGGCAAACTATATTCGTGTTTCGGAACTTAATAAAGAGAAAATTGTATCGGATAAAGAGTTCGAGCAGGTTAAAGGCGATTTTCTTAAAGCCGAGTCGAAGTTTAATACTTTTTCGCAAAATTATTCTGGCGGAAATCAACAGTTAATAGCAAAGGTTAACGGTACTATTAAGCGTCTTTTGGTAAAAGATGGCGATTATGTAAATGCCGGACAAGTTGTTGCAACAGTTATTACTCGTGGCGATTTGTTGTTAAAAGCATATCTTCCTCAAAGCGAATTTCATCATCTTAACGAGATTCAGGATGCTAATTTCCGTCCTGCTACGTGTAAAACAATACACAATATTTTACAATTAAATGGGAAAATAATCTCTCGCGGTAAGAGTGTTAACGAGGGTTATTCTATTCCACTATATTTTAGTTTTCAAACCGACGACGACCATTTTGTTGCCAACAGTTTTGCCGAGGTATATCTGTTAACAAACTCGGGACAAGAGGTGTTGTCTGTTCCTGTTGAGTCTATTACCGAAGAGCAGGGTTTTATGTTTGTTTTTGTTCAGAAAAGTGGCGACACTTATGAAAAGCGTGAGGTTGTTATTGGCAAAAACAATGGTAAAATGGTCGAGGTTATTAGCGGTTTGTCGGCTGGCGAGCGTGTTGTTTCTACGGGAGCTTATCGTGTTCGTTTAGCGTCTAAGTCGTCGGCTATGCCTGCTCATGCGCATCAGCACTAATAACTCTGTTGGTAAAACTAAAATTTTAAAGTTATGTTAAATCGAATTATTAAGTATTCGTTACAGAATAGACTTATAATAATGGTGGGAGCAGTGTTGCTCTTGCTTACTGGTAGTTACGTTACTACCACTATGGAGGTTGATGTTTTCCCCGACCTTAATGCGCCAACAGTGGTTGTTATGACCGAGGCGCACGGAATGGCTCCCGAAGAGGTTGAACGTCTCGTTACTTTTCCTATTGAGACTGCCGTGAATGGCTCTACTGGAATACGCCGTGTACGATCGTCGTCGGCAATGGGTTTCTCGCTTGTGTGGGTTGAGTTTGATTGGGGTGTTGATGTTTACGACGCTCGACAAACTGTTTCCGAAAAACTAATGACTGTTCAGGAGCAACTGCCACAAGGTGTTGGTAATCCTACAATAGCTCCACAATCGTCGTTATTGGGCGAGGTGTTTATTTTCTCTATAACAGCCGACTCTACTTCGGCAATGGAGATGCGCACAATTGCCGAGTGGGTTATTCGTCCACGACTTTTGTCGGTTGGCGGAGTGGCACAAGTAACAACTATTGGAGGCGACTTAAAGCAGTATCAAGTATTGGTTAACCCCGAAAAACTACGATACTATAAAATTGGTTTAGACGAGGTTGTTGACGTTTGTAAAGAGTCAAATCAAAATACTCCGGGAGGTTTTATAAATCAGTACGGAAATAAATATATTGTTCGTGGTATTGGTCGCACAAAAGATCTCGACGATATTGCCAACTCGGTAATTAAAAAGGTTGACGGAATGCCTATTAAGCTTCGCGATGTTGCCGAGGTGAAAATTGGTGCTGCACCTAAAATAGGAACAGGTTCGTACAAAGGTAAAGATGCTTTAGTACTTACTGTAACTAAGCAACCAGGCATAAATACAATTGAGCTTAACACTCTTCTTAAAAACGAGTTGCAGAGTATTTCGCAAACTCTTCCTAAGGATATAAAATTTAATACCGACGTTTTTACTCAGGCCGATTTTATTCAAACATCGGTTAATAATGTTAAGAACGCACTTATCGAAGGGTCGATATTTGTTATTATTATTTTGTTTCTGTTCTTAATGAACTATCGCACAACATTAATTTCGTTGTTGGCTATTCCGCTCTCGTTGTTAGTATCTATTTTAACTCTTCGTTGGTTAGGGTTTACTATTAATACCATGAGTTTGGGGGGTATGGCTATTGCCATTGGTTCGTTGGTTGACGATGCTATTATCGACGTTGAGAATGTTTTTAAACGGCTGCGCGAAAATGCTAAAAAAGAGTCTTCGGAGCGACAGAATGTAATTACCGTTATTTACGAGGCATCAAAAGAGATTCGTGCAAGTATTCTTAATGCTACTCTTATTATTATTGTAGCTTTTTTGCCACTTTTCTTTTTGAGTGGGATGGAGGGACGTATGCTTAGACCATTAGGTATTTCGTATATAGTAGCTCTTTTTGCTTCGCTTATGGTGGCAGTAACTGTTACACCAGTGTTGTGTAGCTTTCTGCTTACAAATCAAAAGAAACTAGAAAAAGGCGAGCATGGAAGTTGGCTAGAGCGCAAGCTGTCGTCATTATACGGAAAAGGATTGGTTAGAGTGCTGAATCATAAAAAAGCTGTGTTGTTTTCGGCAATTGGTGCTTTCCTGTTTTCGTTAGTTGTTATTGTTACTTTTGGACGAAGTTTTTTACCTCCTTTTAACGAGGGGTCGTTAACAATAAATCTTGCTACTCTGCCAAGTGTAACGCTCGACGAGAGTGCCGAGCTTGGTCGTAGAGCCGAAGAGCTTTTACTCTCTATTCCTGAGATTGACGTTACTTGCCGTAAGACAGGTAGGGCAGAGATGGCCGAACACTCGTTTGGAGAAAATATTTCGGAGCTTGATGTTCCTTTTACTCTTAAAAATCGGTCGCGTTCCGAGTTTCTTAAGGATGTTCGTCAGAAACTAAACTCAATACCAGGTATTATGGTTGAGGTAGGACAGCCTATAAGTCACCGTATGGATCATATGCTTTCTGGCTCCAGGGCAAATATCGCCATCAAGCTTTTTGGTACCGATCTTAATAAAATGTTTTCGTTGGCAAACCAAATAAAAGGTAAAGTGGGCGAGGTTTCTGGTATTGGCGACTTAAATGTAGAACAACAGATAGAGACACCACAAATAAAAATCTATCCTCGACGCGAGATGCTGGCACGATACGGAATATCAATAAATAAGTTTAATAATTTTATCGAGAATGCTTTTGCTAACGATAAGGTTGCCGAGGTTTTCGAGGGCGAACGATCGTTTGATATGATTGTGCAGTTTGCCGATCCTTTTCGCGATAATGTTGAGGCCATAAATGCAGCTCTTATAGATACCGATAATGGCGAGAAAATACCGCTTAGCTATGTTGCCGATATTGTTTCGGGATCGGGACCAAATACTGTTAACCGCGAGAATGTTCAGCGTAAGCTTGTAATATCGGTTAATGTTGCCGACCGCGATGTGCGCAGTGTGGTAAAAGATATTCAGAAAATTGTTAATACCAGCATCGACCTTCCCGAAGGTTATCGTATAGAGTATGGTGGGCAGTTCGAGAGCGAGGAGCGTGCTTCGCGTACACTTTTATTAACATCGCTAATGGCACTGTTAGTAATTTTTATGTTGCTCTATTCGGAGTTTAAAAATGTTAAGATGTCGGCAGTAATTCTTATGAATCTACCTTTGGCACTTATTGGTGGAGTGATGGCCATTTGGGCTTCGTCGCAGGTTATTAGTATTCCTTCAATAATTGGATTTATTACTCTGTTTGGTATTGCCACTCGTAATGGTATTTTGCTGGTTAGTAGGTACGATGCTCTGCTTCTACAAGGCGAAACACTTTATAATGCTATTGTTAAAGGTAGTTTAGATAGATTAAATCCAATACTTATGACAGCTCTTACAGCCGCTTTGGCGCTTGTGCCTTTGGCAATGGCTGGCGATATGCCTGGAAACGAAATTCAGAGCCCTATGGCTATTGTAATTTTAGGTGGTTTACTTTCGGCTACACTGCTTAATATTTTTGTTATTCCTGTGGTTTACTATTATGTTAACTTAAAAAAACATAACCGCTAAGTCGCAAAGACACAAAGATTTTTTGTGATGTATTATTTAAGATAAAAAATGTGAATAATCTGACAGCGTCTGCAAGACCTGTCAGCATTATTAAAAATGTCGAAAGACTAAAGACTAATAACAAAGTTCTAATAACTAAAAAACATGAACAAAAGATTATTAATATATACAATTGCCTTTTTACTCTCTGGTGTTGCTTTTGGGCAACCAAAAATTGATGAGGTAATGAAGAGTGTTGAGAGCAATAGTAATGTTTTAAAGGCCGAACGCGAGCGGATTAATGCTGTGGCCTTAACATATAAAACCGATATTTTACCCGAAAATCCAGAAATAGAATACTCTAAAGTATTGCAGAGTGGGACAGGAGAGTCGGAGATTTTGGTTAAGCAAAGCTTTTTGTTTCCTACCGCATATTTTTTAAAGTGTGGATTATCCAAGCAGCAAGTATCTAACCTTGAGAACGAGTACTCGGCCAAACGTCAGGATATTTTGCTTGAGGCTAAGAATGTTTTTCTAGAGATTGTTTACCATAACAAGCAGATGAAATTCTTTGCCGAGCGACTTGAGCAGGTAAAAGAGATTAAGCAAGCTATGGAAACATCGTTTAAACAGGGTAATGTTGGTCGAATGGATTATAATAAAGCGGCTTTAGAGTATCAGGATTTAAGTAACCAGTATAATGCTATTTTAGTTGAGCGCAACAACGAGCTTCAGAGACTTGCCGAACTTAATGGAGGAGTGGCTATCGATGTTTCAGATCAGCAATACGATCAGCAATATCAGGTTACCGATTTTCAAACTTTAAAGGCCGATTTTATTGCCAACGATCCAACCATAGCACAACTAAATGCCGATGTCGATATTGCTAAAAAAAGTGTTGCCGTGCAACGATCGCTTACACTGCCTAAATTATCGGTAGGGTACCGAAATATTAACCCTGGTAGCAACTCTGTTAATGGTGTTGTTGTTGGAATGACCATTCCGTTGTGGGAAAACCGTAATAAGGTTAAGGCACAAAAGGCTAATATGATGTATAAAACCGAGGTTGTAAACCAGTATCAGGTAGCATACACATCGGCATTGCAACAAACATACAACCGTGTTGTGCAAAAGCAATCGGCATATATGTCGCTTAGCGATTTATTAAAAAGCAGCAATAATAATAACTTGTTGTTTAAGGCTTACAAAGGTGGAAATATATCAATACTCGACCTATTTCAAGAGCTCGATTATTACTACAAGCTAAACACCAAGTGGCTTGAACAAGAGAAAGAGTATTATCAGGAGCTTGCTAAGCTATATAAATATAAGCTGTAGTTCTAACAAAAACCTGACAGGTCTTAAATACCTGTCAGGTTTGTTTTTTTACATTATAAGTGTATTCAAAATCAATTAAAAGAAATTAAAATGTCACGTTTAGCGGAGTCGAAACGTTCTGTTTTCAATGAAATAATCTTTCGCCTCAGAATGACAGTTTAATTTAGTTTTTGGACACCTTTTTAATCATATTAAATATTTTAATGCGCAGCAGCTACAGCTGAACTGCAAGTATAGTCAGAAGGCGCAGACTTGCCTGATTGGTGTGAGAAGCGCACTGGCGGTCATAAGTCTGTCAGCCGTTTGCTCGATTGTGCACTGGTTAAGTTATATTTTAACAAATTCTCTAAAATTATTTCTATCAATCACATGACCTTCAGCCATGTATGTTTCTATAAAATTCTGAGGGAATTTAGCTTTTTTATTATTCCATTTGAATTCAAATCCAGTAATTTGTCCATTTTTCTCTTCAACAAAATCAATCTCTTGTTGTTGTTTTGTTCTCCAAAAATACATTTTTGCAAAAGTATCTTTATAAAGATTTTGTTTTCTCCTTTCAGAAACCAAAAAATTCTCCCATAACGCTCCTTTGTCAACTCTTAAATCCAATTGGTTGAAATTGCCGATAATCATATTTCTTATACCATTGTCATAGAAATAGATTTTCCTATTCTGTTTTATTTCGTTTCGAATATTTCGGCTAAAACTATTCAATCGAAAAACAATGTATCCTTTTTCTAAAATATCTATATACTTTTGAACAGTAATTTTGTTAATTCCGATAAGTTGAGAAATCTCATTGTAATTAACCTCGCTTCCCATTTGTAAAGCTAAAGCTTGTAGTAGTTTTTCTAGAACTTCAGGTTTTCTAATATCTGAAAATGCTAAAATATCTCTATACAAATAACTATTTACAAGGTTTTTTAAAGTCTCACGTTCGTTCCCTTGGTTATTAATAACCTCTGGATAAAACCCATAGAGCAATCTGTTTTCAATCTGTTGCTCAGATTTTATAAATCCAATTTTATTTTCGTATTCTTCCCAAGAAATAGGAAATAATTCATATTCCCATTTCCTACCTGTTAATGGTTCGTTCAATTCGTTTCCTAAATCAAATGAAGAAGAACCACTTACAAATAACTGAACATTTTTAAATTGGTCTGTTATGATTTTCAAAGTCAATCCGATTCCAGGTATTCTCTGTGCTTCGTCTAGGAAGATATATTTGTAACCACCTATGAATGTTCTAATTTGTTCTGTTGTTGGACTTTGTAAAAGATTTCGTGTAACAGGATCATCAGCATCAAGGAATAAATAGTCGTTATCTTTAAGAATTTCATTTAACAATGTTGTTTTCCCAACTTGTCGCGCTCCAATTAAAATAATGGCTTTTCCTCCGTTAATCTTGTCTTTAATAGCGTTTTGTATCGTTCTATCAAACATCTTTTTTATTTCAAAGATAAAATGAAATATCGTAATGACCAATAGTTATACTTATTTGTCATCTTAATGTTGAGTTTTCGTCGCTTTTTGCTAGTTGAGGTGCAAAAAGAAAGAGAATGATGAAGTAAAAAAAGCGTTTATTCATATTAAATATTTTGATAGTTTTTCTTGTTTTTAGTAATCGAGTAGATTTTT
>JAFGOQ010000124.1 GCA_016926405.1 Bacteroidales bacterium | reverse complement strand
GACGTAAAATAAAAAAAAGGCTAATGAATGTATCTATATAGGGAATCTGATGATGCAATAATAACAAATTAATTTTAAAAGTAAAAGAATATTTTTTCTTTTTGATTGTATTTAAAAAAACAATTACTATATTCAAGAGAGTTTAGCGTGAATTTAAATTATACATACCACAAAATTAATGAACCTATGAGACAATTAAAAATTATTAAACAAGTTACAAACAGAGAAGAACTTTCGTTGGATAAGTATTTGTACGAAATTGGCAAAGTTGATTTAATTTCTGTAGATGAAGAAGTGCATCTAGCAAGAATGATTAAAAGTGGTGACAAAAAATCTCTCGACAGATTAATTGAATCAAATCTTAGATTTGTAGTTTCTGTATCTAAGCAGTATCAAAATCAAGGATTAAGCCTTTCCGATCTAATCAACGAGGGCAATTTAGGATTAATCAAAGCTGCGCAACGTTTTGACGAAACACGCGGTTTTAAATTTATCTCATATGCTGTTTGGTGGATTCGTCAATCTATACTTCAAGCTTTAGCAGAACAGGCCAGAATTGTTCGACTACCTCTTAATAAAATTGGTTCAATAAATAAAATAAACAAAGCTTTTGCAAAATTAGAACAGGAGTATGAGCGCGACCCATCTCATGAAGAACTTGCCGAATGCTTGGAAATGGCTCCAAAAGAAGTTAAAGAAGCTATGAGAAGCTCTGGAAGACATGTCTCTATGGATGCTCCCTTGGAGGAAGGAGAAGAGACTAACAGATACGATGTAATGTTAGGTTCTGAAGAAGAACGCCCCGATAACGACCTCTTAAAAAATTCGTTAGGCCAAGAAATTGAAAGAACATTAGAAAGTTTAACATCGCGCGAATGCGATATTATAAAACTATATTTCGGATTAGAAGGCAATCATCCTCATACACTTGAAGAGATCGGGGAAGTATTTAATTTAACTCGCGAAAGAGTTAGACAAATAAAAGAAAAAGCTATTAAAAGGCTTAAGCTTTCGCGACGTAGTAGAGTGCTTAAATCGTATTTAGGATAAAAAACAAAAAGCATCAGCCAATTGAGACTGATGCTTTTTACTTTTACGAATTTCGCAATATCTTAATAGTTTCTTTAGGATTTTCAGATTTAAAAACAGCACTTCCTGCCACAAGAGCATCAGCTCCACATTCAATAAGTTTTGAAGCATTATTAATATCAACGCCACCATCAACCTCAATTAAAGCGACAGAATTCTTTCTAAATATCAACTCCTTAAGTTGTTTTATTTTTGAATAAGTATTCTCAATATATGATTGTCCACCAAAACCTGGATTTACAGACATTAACAGTACCAAATCTAAATCTTGGATAATATCTTCTAACAAACTAATTGGGGTGTGAGGATTTAACGAAACACCAGCCTTCATTCCATGCGATTTAATATTCTGAATAGTACGGTGAAGATGATTACAAGCTTCATAATGAACAGTTAAATATTCTGCTCCAACATTTTTAAACTGCTCAATATATCTATCAGGATCAACAATCATTAAATGCACATCTAATGGCTTCTTAGCTTTATTATTAATCACCTGAATAATAGGAAATCCAAAAGATATATTAGGAACAAACACCCCATCCATAACATCTATATGAAACCATTGCGCTTCACTATTATTAATCATTTCAATATCTTTATCTAATTCACCAAAATTAGCAGATAGCATCGAAGGAGAAATTATAACACTCATAATCACATATTTTTTTCCAAAAATAGAGCAAAAAACCGAGAGAATATAATAATGACACCAAATATTTATTGTAGTTTTCCCAATAAATATTTAAAATGGCGCATATACAGTGTAACAACAAAATATTTGATACGATATATTTTTTTATACTTTTGCCATCTAATTTTTTCTAGATGATTAATAAGAATATAATAGGTAAAGTTCTGAGTTTTCTTCTAATGGGCGAGGCTGTTTTTATGCTTCTCACACTGCTGGTTTCATTAATCTATAAAGAGAACGATATTAAAGCTTTTGTATATTCATTTGCTATTACCTTTGGAATTGGCTTTTTAACTTTTTTACTTACAAGAAAAGGACCTGTTACAATCAGTAAACGTGAAGGTTATATAATAGTAACTTTTGGATGGATAATATTTTCATTCTTTGGCTGTTTACCTTTTATTTTAAGCGATGCTATTCCATCGTTTACCGACTCTTTTTTCGAAACTATGTCGGGGTTTACAACAACAGGATCGTCTATCTTAAATAATATTGAAGAGTTACCCCATGGAATACTATTCTGGCGTAGCTTAATACAATGGCTTGGAGGAATGGGGTTTATTGTATTATCACTTGCTATTTTACCTATCTTAGGTATTGGAGGAATGCAGCTTTTTGTTGCTGAAGTCCCAGGTCCAACACCCGACAAATTACATCCACGAATTAAAGAGACCGCGCAGAAATTATGGGGTATTTACATCCTTTTTACAGCACTAGAAACAGTACTATTGTACTTCGGAGGCATGTCTGTTTTTGATGCTATATGCCACTCTTTTACCACCATGGCCACGGGAGGATACTCTACTAAACAAGACAGTATAGGACATTGGAACTCACCATATATCCAGTGGGTAATAATAATCTTCATGTTCATTGCAGGAACTAATTTTACCTTATCATATTTTGGTCTACATGGAAAAATTCGCAAAGTATGGGAGAATGAAGAATTTAGATTCTACTTCTTCTTTACTGCAGGGTTTTCGTTAATAATAACTTTAAGCCTTATTCTTTTTCACGATTTACCATGGTTTACAGCGGTAACAGATGCCGTTTTTCAGGTTGTCTCAGTAATAACCACTACAGGTTTTGCAACAGCCGATTACGAATTATGGACACCTTTCCTTTCGACACTAATTTTGATTTTAATGTTTTTTGGAGGTTCAGCTGGTTCGACAGGTGGAGGTGTAAAAATTGTTAGAATAGTTTTACTAATTAAAAACGGATATTTTGAACTTAAGAGACTGATCCATCCGCAAGCTGTAATTCCTGTACGATTCAACAAACGTGCGGTAGATCAAGGTATTGTTCATAATGTAATTGCCTTTATTATATTCTATGTATTTATCTTTGCCGTAGGAGTTGTTATTATGACTTTCCTTGAACCAAACCTAGATACTGCAATTGGAGCTGTAGCAACAACTTTAGGGAATATCGGACCAGGAATAGGTTCTGTAGGCCCAACAGAAAATTTCGCTCATTTTTCGGATGTATCGAAGTGGTTTCTCTCTTTTCTGATGTTGCTTGGAAGATTAGAATTATTCACTGTATTACTATTATTTACTAGAGCTTTTTGGAAAAAATAATATACAAAAAACGAGTTGTAATTTTCACAACTCGTTTTTTTGTCTTTGCTAAAATCCATCTATACTAACTCATTATACAAATTATCAATAGTATTTACCATAGCACTCCATTCAAATTTCTTTTTCTCCTCAACTAAAGTTGGTATTATTTTTTCAGATATGTTATTCTCAAAAAAATAAATTATTTTTTCCGCTATCGATTCAGAATTTGGCATACAGTGTAATCCGGCTTTGTTCTCGGCAACCAAATCAGGCAATCCACCAACTTTTGTTACCAACATAGGCTTATTAAAATGATAAGCTACCTGAGTCACACCACTCTGAGTAGCCTCACGATATGGAAAAACAACTAAATCAGCCATCCCAAAATAATTTTTCAAGTCGCTATCGGGAATAAATCCTGAGACTATTTTAATAACTGATTGCAGATTTAACGAATTGATTAACTCATTATATTTACTTTCATCGTCGTAAAATTCACCAGCTATGACTAATTCGACATCCGATAATTTTTCGTTAACAATTTTCAATGCCTCAATTAGCATATCAACGCCTTTATATTTCCTAATAAGTCCAAAGAACAAAAGGTGTTTTTTTGTAGAATCTAATCCTAATTTACTACAAGCTTGCTCTTTAGAAACACTCTCTCCATAATGACTATAAATAGGATGAGGACAATATGCCGACTTAGCATTAGTAAAATCTATTACTGTTTTATTAACACTTTTTGAAAGCGAAACTGCCCCATCAACATTTTTAAAAAAATACCTACTTAAAGTCTTATCACCAATACGTTTTTCATGAGGAAGCAAATTATGTACAATTGAAATAACAGGAATCCCAATATTTCTTTTTATTCTGTTAACAACTGTTCCTAGCGAAGGAGCCATAAACGGAATCCAAAAAGGGACAATTAACAAATCTGGTTTATAGTTAATAATTCTCTTAACACATACAATCCAACTTATTGGGTTAACAGAATTTAACACTCTATCTATTTCAATATCAGGCGAAGGCTCTTTTGAATACTGTGTCTTTCCTGGAAAAAGAAAATCAGGATATTGCGAAGTAAAAGTAAATATTTTAACATTGTCACCTTCACTCAGATATGTCTTTGCCAATTGTTCGTTAAATGCAGCTATTCCTCCTCTAAATGGATATGCTGTACCAAGTATTGCAATTCTTTTCACCTATATTTTTTTCCTAAAACTACTAAAGTTTATTCTTTTGGCAACATTCCTTAAACGTTTGCAAAAAGATTTCTTGATTAAACAGATCTACTTATCGTCGTGTAATATGGTATTTATGAGACCATAAATTAAAACAGAAGCCAATTTAGCAGTCTGATTATCCTCATCAAATCGAGGACTTACTTCGGCAATATCTAGACTTATTACTTTTTTTGTTCTAATAATGTATTTCATTATTCGCATAACAATATCTGGATTCAAACCAAAAGGCTGTGGAGCACTAACACCTGGTGCAAAAGCCGATGAAAAAACGTCGGAACAAACTGTAAGATAAATATGCTTATGCTTCTCAATAAACAAATCGAGCTTACCTGTAATATTCCCCCAGTTAGCTTCGTAAATATCTTTTGCTAAAATATATTCTGCTTTAAGAGTATCGGCTATATTAAAAAGACTCTTGGTATTTCCATATCGCTGTATTCCCATAGCAAAATAAGAAAATTCTCTACCATCTGCAGCACACTGATCGGCAATCTGACGAAACATTGTTCCAGATGTAGCTCCATTTACGTAGGGACGCAAATCGAAATGAGCATCAAAATTTATTATCCCAGGGTTATTTAAACTAACTTTTAAGTCTTTATCAAGATGACTCTTTATACCATTATAGTGGCCAAAAGCAATTTCGTGACCGCCACCTAAAACGATAGGCATAATCCCCAAGTCAAGAATATTCTTTGTTATTTCAGAAAGAGCTCTTTGAACGTTTTCAAGATTTCCATCTAAACAATGGATATTTCCAGCATCAAACAAACGAGCATCACTACCAAAAATATCGGGCAAATTGGCTAATTCCTTTCTAATACTAAAGGGACCTAATGCAGTGCCAGTGCGTCCTAAATTATTCTCAACACCTTTGTCGCAACTAAAACCAACAATACAAAAGGCTTTCTGTTCTTTTAAATTTAGATCGACGTTAATATTCCTAAGATTTAATAACTCAACCTTTTGATGCCAACGGTAAGAATCAGGATCGTTAATATCATCAACTCTTCCAGTCCAAAAATCTTTAGGTATTGGGCTGTAATTTGTAAACCACTCCATAATAGGGTAAATTTTTAACGTTCATTATATTGATTTAATATATCCAGTAATAGATTCAACATCGTCGGGATGAAACCATTTTGTTGAAAGATCTTTTTTAAACCAAGCAATCTGCTTTTTAGCGTAGTGCCTTGTGTTTCTTTTTATTAATCTCACAGCCTCTTCCAAATCAAACTCACCCGATAAATATCCAAAAATCTCTTTATATCCTACCGTATTTAATGAGTTTAAATCTTTGTTCAAGTAAAGTTTTTTAGCCTCATCAAGTAATCCCTGTTGCATCATTAAATCAACACGATGATTAATTCTATCATAAAGCTCGTCACGATCACGCCTAAGACCAATTTTAATAATATTAAAAGGTCGCTCCTTAATAGATTCTGTTCTGAAAGACGAATACGGTTTACCAGTCATCTGAAAAACCTCAAGAGCTTTTAGTATTCGCTTTGGATTTTTAATATCGGCAATGGCATAATAGTCTGGATCAACAATTTTCACCTCTTGTCGCAACGACTCAATACCTTCGGCTTGCAAACGTTTCATTAACCCCTCACGAATCATGGGATCAACAGTAGGCAACTCATCAATTCCTTTACAAACGGCATCAATATATAACATTGAACCACCTACCATTACAGCATAATCGTGCGTTTTATAATAATTTTCAAGACGTTTAAGCACCTCTTGCTCATACATACTAGCATTATAATAGTCATGAATAGATAACTCGCCAATAAAATGGTGCTTTGCCGATTCCAAAACTTCAGGTTCGGGAACAGCCGTTCCAATATTCATCTCGCGATAAATTTGACGTGAGTCGGAAGAAAAAATTTCGGAATTAAAAGTTTGGGCTAAATGTAAACTAAGGTCGGTCTTACCTATACCAGTAGGACCGACAATAACTATTAGATTTTTTTTATTCATTACAAATCGTAGTCATCAATATTTTCGAACGAAAAGCCCTCTTCAGGATCCATTTCATTAAGATATTCATCGTCGTAATAATTAAATTCTTTACCACTACCCTCTTCTATCTGACTAAAATCTTCGTCCATATTTTGCTCTGGAGCGTCTCCCTCTCTGTCAACACAAACGGGATATTTTCTCTTACTGTTATATTCTGGATTATCAATCAATTCAATAAAAAGCTGACGATCTTCTATCTGATCGTAAACATATATTAATCGCTGTCTTGGCTCTGTAATAAATTCTGTTAGCAAAGCAACATCCATAACAATTGTACTGCTTTCTAAATCATCTTCAACTTCAAATAAAATAAACTCCTGCTCTTTCTCCCACTCTTGGTTACAAGTAAAGAAACAAGCCATCTGGCTAGGATCAAAACTTAACTCTTTTTGAATAGCCTGATGAAAATCGAACAAAGTATGTTCTGAGGTCAAATCAAAATCACGATAAAACTCATCGTTCTCGTCACACAAAACCCTAAATCTAAATACTCTCATAACCACACTATTTAATTCTACTTATTTTGCAATTTATTAAAAAAAACACTCCTATTCCAAAAATCAAACCATGTATATACATCTATAAATCTGAATGTTTCATTGTTTTTCAAATGATAAATGTTATAATATTTATCACTATCTATATTGTCAATATTATTATACTCACTAAAATAAATGACACCTGTAGGCGCATAACAATCATCATCATTCTTTAATAGAATAAAACAATTATCGAGATGATGTATTGAATTAACTAGAAAAACCGATCTGTGATATTCGTAATTATTAGCATACTTATTATTATCCATTACTGAATAATACTCAGAAAAAGCATCCAATATGTTTTCTACCCGATAGCCATTTGGAACAAAAATATGATGTACCGACAACTGCGATCGCCCAAACCAATTAAAGACAAAAGGTGCTATTTGCCTTAATGTCTCAATCGACTCATCCCCTTTTATTACTAATGCAGAGACCATATATTTCTGAATTACAGAATCTCTATTATTAAGATAATCTATTAAAGCAGAATTATCTCTATTCGATGGCAAATAGAAATATTTGTCACACTCTTTAAAACCTTCTCCATTGAAATTCACATTTTCAAAGAGACCCAAATTATGTTCTTTAAAAAATTGAATTAAAGGATTGTATAGATGATCAGATTTTGAGGTGAATTTTATTATCACTTTTTTATTTAAAATCGAAGCTAAATAAATTATTGGAAAATGCTCAAAAGGTGCGTTTTCATTAATAATTACACCAACGCTATAGTCACTCTTATCAATACTATCTATAGTATTTGCTAGAATTGATGCCTGCTCGCATGAGAATAAATTTAATAATAACTCTACCGCTTTAGAAATATTATTTAAATCCCAAAAGGGTTCGTGCGACTTGCATAACAACAATTTACCAACAGTGCTACTAACATTATTCTTGTCATTAATATCATTCAATAATTGTAATAATACTTCTTCTATACTGCTATAATTCATTTTTGCACATTTGCTGGCAAATTTAACAAAAGGATGTATGAAAAGAGCATCTAATATATTTTTTACTCAAACAGTATATTTGAGTGTTCTATATGAGGGGGAAAAAACAACCAAGATCAACGAAACATTGCTTTTAATGATTTTTATATATCTGTTAAACTATTTATAAAATAAGATATCAAAGCACCGATTTTTGTTGAGATGTTACTCGATAATCCTAAATCAAAAGAAAAAACTAAATTAAAACCTCTATAGCCTGTTGGCTGAGAAGATAAAATAGAAAAGAAACATGAAGATAGGAGTTCTATTTAAGGAAAACATTAAAGTCTCTATTCAGTCGATAAAGAGCAATTTGCTAAGAACAATTTTAACTGTAATGATTATTGCCATTGGTATTATGGCACTAATAGGCATTTTAACAGCTATTGAATCGATAAAAAGTTCAATTAGCAGCGAATTTTCGGCAATGGGAGCTTCGTCATTCACCATTAGAAGTAGAGGAATGCGCGTAAACATGAATGGTAAACGCTACCGACAAAAGAACCACTCATACATTTCGTATAAACAGGCGTTAGAGTTCAAAGAACAATACAAATTCCCTGCAACTGTTTGTGCTTCAACAAGGGCTTCAGGCACTTCGGTGGCTAAATATCTATCAAATAAAACAAATCCAAATATAAATGTTATTGGTACCGACGAAAATTATCTAATAACAAACGGATTAGAACTCGAGAAAGGGAGGAACTTTGGTACAGCGGAAATAATAGGGAACAGACCTCTAGCTATTATCGGTAGCGATGTTGTAAAAAAATTGTTTAACTCAACAAACGAAGATCCTATTGATAAAATAATCTCTGTTGGATCAACAAAATATAAGGTCATTGGGGTTCTAAAAGACAAAGGGACAACTTTTGGTGGAGGATATAATCAATCGGTAATACTACCTATGACTAATGTAAGACAGTATTTCTCATATCCAAAAATGTCTTTCAATATAACAATTCTGCCAACAAATCCTTTGTTAGTTGAAGCAGCTGTTAGCGAAGCCGAAGGAACTTTTAGAATTGTTCGTGGTTTGAAAGCCAAAGATATGACAGACTTTAACATTCTAAAAAGTGATAGAATAGCAAAAATGCTTATTGAAAATTTAAGTACAGTAACTATTGGCGCTACAATAATTGGAATAATAACTCTTTTTGGTGCAGCTATAGGTCTCATGAATATTATGCTTGTTTCGGTTACCGAACGTACTCGCGAAATTGGAACACGTAAGGCTCTAGGAGCAAGAAACAAAATCATTAAGCAACAGTTTTTATTTGAAGCTGTATTTATTGGTCAGATAGGAGGATTGTTAGGTATATTCCTTGGTATTCTTATTGGAAATGTAATAGCCATTTTTACCGAAGGAGCTTTTGTTATTCCTTGGGGATGGATGATAATGGGTTTTACACTTACCTTCTTTGTAGGAATTATTTCTGGATATATGCCTGCTGTAAAAGCATCGAAATTAGATCCTATTGAGTCGTTACGATACGAATAGTATAATAAAAACTATAGTTTTCACAAAGAGCCGTTGTAATTACGGCTCTTTTTTTTGTCTATTTTCTGATATACACAACCTTACAAATAATTTATCGTACAATCAGAGTCATTAATATAAATGGTCGATAATAGACTTTTAAAATTATCTTTGGCGTTTATAAAATGATATAACTTTTTTCAATCAGATTAATAGTTTTTTGATAAAGCAATAATGGATAGAAATTTAATGATGCTAGGGAGCGAAGAATGGTGCTCTTTGCCTGATCTTAGGATTCCGGCTATAAAAATGAGAATTGACTCAGGTGCTAAAACCTCAGCTATTCATGCACTAAATATTGAAGAATTTCGAAAAGGTAACGAAAGGTGGGTTAAGTACGACATTTTTCCTATTCAAGATAACAGATATGTTAGAGTTACATGCGAATCGAAAGTTACTAGCGAGCGCGAAATAAAAAGTTCGATGGGATTCTCGGAACGCCGATATGTTATTCAAACAGTTATTAATGTTGGTGGAGAGAGTTGGGAAATTGAGCTGTCGCTTGCCAACCGTGACTCAATGGGCTTTCGTATGTTGCTCGGTAGAGAAGCTATGATTAACAGAATAATAATTGACCCTGCAAAAAGAGAGTGTCAATTTAATGTTAGCCAAAATCAGTTAAACAAACTTTACAAAAACAAACAGATAAAATCGGGTAATCTTAATATTGGATTACTAGCTAGTAATCCCGACTTATACAGCAATCAACGAATTATTCAGGCTGCCGAAGAACGTGGTCATAGTATATCGTTCTTAAACATAACCAACTGCTATATGAAACTCGACTCCGAAAAACCTGAGGTTCATTATCGTGGTGGCGATGTGCTCGACGATTTCGATGCTGTAATCCCTAGAATAAGACCTAATGTTACATTTTATGGTTGTGCTTTAATTCGTCAGTTCGATTCTGTTAATGTATACTCACTAAACTCGGCAAGTGCAATTTCAAAATCGCGCGACAAACTATTTTCTACTCAGTTATTCTCTAAGCACGGTATTAACATTCCAATAACAGGTTTTGCCAACTCACCAATTGACACTAACGACCTTATAAAAATGGTAAATGGTGCTCCGCTAATTATTAAACTATTAGAGAGTACTCAAGGAAAAGGTGTTGTTTTGGCCGAGACAAACAAAGCGGCCGAAAGTGTTATTAATGCCTTCAAGAGTTTACATACAAATATACTTGTTCAAGAATTCATTAAAGAAGCTGGAGGAAAAGACATCCGCTGTTTTGTTATCGATGGTAAGGTTATTGCATCTATCCAACGATCGGCACAGCCAGGTGAATTCAGATCAAATATTCACCAAGGAGGAACAGCGTCTATTGTGAAAATAACTGCCGAAGAGCGTAAACTGGCAATAAAAGCAGCTAAAATTCTTAAGCTCGATGTTGCTGGTGTCGATATTATTCGTTCTAACAAGGGTCCATTGCTTTTAGAGGTTAACTCTTCGCCAGGGCTCGAAGGAATTGAAAAAGCTACAGGTAAAGATATTGCAAGTCTTATGATACAGGTTATTGAGAAAAAACTGCGCAAGCAATAATAATCAATTCAAATATTTATTTAATAGGTTTATTTCAGATAATTCATAATCTGCAATAAACCTATTTCTTGTATTTATATCTTAGTATCGAAAATCAAAAAATCATACACAATAATGAGAAATTTCAAAATTTTATCTTTAGCTATTCTAATTGGGTTTACCTCAATTTTTACAGTTAAAGCGATGGACGACGCTAGATTGATGCGTTTTCCCGACATCAACAAAAACCTTGTTGCCTTTGTATACGCTGGCGATATTTGGACTGTTGATGCAAATGGTGGCGATGCCAAGCGATTAACTTCGCACAAAGGTCTTGAACTTTTCCCTAAAATTTCTCCCGACGGACAATGGATTGCCTTCTCGGCAGAGTATTCGGGTAGCCGTCAGGTGTACATAATGCCAGCAACAGGTGGAACACCAGAGCAGCTTACTTGGTACAACGATGTTGGTGTTATGCCTCCTCGTGGTGGTTACGATAATGTTGTTCTTGACTGGTCGCCTGATAGCAAAAAGATTTTGGTTCGTATGAACAGAACTCCTTATGGCGAGCGTAATGGTAGATACTATTTTGTTAACATAGATGGTGGACTAGAACAACCTTTAGAGATTACCGAGGGTGGTTTAGGATGTCTATCTCCTGATGCTTCACAAATGTGTTTTGCTCCTATTAGTAGAGAGTTCCGCACTTGGAAACGATATAAAGGTGGTAGAGCAGCAGATCTTTGGATTTACAATTTCACAAAAGGAACTTCTGAACGCATTACCGATTTTAAAGGTACCGATCAAATTCCTTCGTGGTATAAAGACAAAATTTATTTTGCCTCAGACAGAGATTTAACTCTTAATATTTACAGTTTCGACACTAACACAAAAGAGACAAAGCAGCTTACTCACCACAGCGAATTTGACGTTATGTGGCCATCGGGCGACAATGGTCAGATTGCATACGAAAACGGTGGACAGCTTTATAAGCTAAATCTTGAAACAGGAGAAGAAGAGCGTATTGTTGTTAATATAAATTTCGATAATCCAAACATTCTTCCTTATTATAAAAATGTGAAAGACGATATTCACTCATCAGCCATTTCTCCTAATGGAAAGCGTGCTCTGTTTGATGCTCGTGGTGATATATTCTCAGTTCCTGCCAAGAATGGCGAAATTATTAACCTAACAAATTCGTCGGGTGTTCGCGAGATATACCCTTCGTGGTCGCCAAACGGAAAATACATTTCTTATGTATCTGACCAAACAGGTGAGTACGAAATTTATCTTCTTGAGAACAAAAAAGGAGCCCAACCACGTCAGCTTACTAAAGGATCGTCGGCATGGAAATACCAACCTGTGTGGTCGGCCAATAATAAATTTATGGTTTTCTCAGACCGTACTCTTCAACTAAAATATGTTAATGTAGCAACAGGTGCTGAAACAGTTATCGACAAAGCTGTTGCTAGCGAGATTAACCATTACAACATCTCACCAGACTCTAAATGGATTACTTACACAAAAGAGGCTGGCAATGGTAATTTTGCTGTTTGGGTATATAATATCGATAATAAGACTACTAAGAAAATTACCGACGATCAGTTCTCAGACGAGTCGCCAGTTTTCTCAACCGATGGAAATTACATCTTCTTCACTTCAAACCGCGATTTTAATTTAGACTTCTCGTCGTTTGAGTTCACATACCTTTATAATAACGCAACTAGAATCTATGCTTTGGCTCTTACAAAAGATAGTCCAAAACTACGAATCGACAAGTTTGACACAGAAGAGGTGGCTGTGGCTACGGTAGAAAACACAAAAAAGAGTAAGAAATCGAAAAAAGCTAAAACAACTGACGACAACTCTGTAAAGATTGATTTTAACGGAATAGAAGGTCGCATTATGGCTTTCCCTATGCCAGCAAGTAATTACGGAGGTGTTGAAGCTATTGATGGTGGTATTCTTTACGTAAACGAAGATGGTGTACAACGTTATACTATTGCTTCGGAAGATAACGAGACCATTGCCGAAGGTGTTCATAACTTTACAATAGCTGCAGATGGTAAAAATATGCTTTTCAGCTCTCGTGGCAATTTTGCCATTACTCCTATTGCTCCAAACCAAAAAATTAGCAATGGTAAGCTTGATCTTTCTACTCTTGAAATGAAGATTAATCCTCGTGAAGAGTGGAATCAGATTTATATCGATGGATGGCGTATTTTCCGTGACTACTACTATGTTTCAAACATCCACAATGTTGACTGGAAAGGAATTAAAGCTAAATACAGCAAATTACTTCCTTATGTAAGCCACCGTGCCGACCTTGACTATATTATTGGCGAGATTATTTCGGAAACAAACACAGGTCACGCTTACGATAACTACGGCGATTTTGAAAAAGTTAAACGCATTGAGACAGGTTTACTTGGTGCTGTTCTATCAGCCGATAAAGAAAATGGTCGTTACCAAATAGCTAAAATATACAAAGGCGAAAACTGGAATCCAGAACGTTTCTCTCCTCTTACCGAACAAGGTGTAAATGTTAACGAAGGGGATTATCTTATAAGCATTAACGGGAACAACATTACTACAAACGACAATCCTTACAAGTTTCTAGAAAATACCGTTGGTAAAAATGTTGAGATTACCGTAAACAACAAACCTTCGACAGATGGTGCAAAAACTTACAGAATTAAACCTATAAAGAGCGAGCTAGAGCTTCTTTATATTGACTGGGTTGATGCTCGCAGAGCTATTGTTGATAAACTGTCGGGCGGAAAAATTGGTTATATCCACACGCCAAACACTGCTGTTGAAGGTAACCGCGAGCTTTTCCGTGGTATGTATACTTATCATAACAAAAAAGCGCTTGTTATCGACGACCGCTACAATGGTGGTGGTTTCATTCCTGCATCGATGGTTGAACTTTTAAATAGAAAAACATTAAGCTACTGGCACAGAAACAAAATTGAGCCTTTTAAAACTCCTGCTATTGCACATGACGGACCTAAAGCAATGCTTGTTAATGGTTACTCGTCGTCGGGTGGAGACTGTTTCCCTTACTACTTCCGCAAAATGGGATTAGGTAAGATTTACGGCACACGCACATGGGGTGGACTTGTTGG
This sequence comes from Bacteroidales bacterium, assembly GCA_016926405.1. Classification (GTDB taxonomy): domain Bacteria; phylum Bacteroidota; class Bacteroidia; order Bacteroidales; family UBA6680; genus UBA6680. The sequence goes on along the minus strand of JAFGOQ010000124.1, from coordinate 4,044 downwards.
TATGAGTGGTAATGCCTCATTAGTTGATGGCGGTTACATTGCCGTTCCTCGATTTGGTATTTACGACGAGAGTGGCGAGTGGATTATTGAAGGTGTTGGTGTTTACCCCGACATTGAAGTTATTGACGCTCCACACTTGGTTGCTAAAGGAATAGATCCATCGCTTGAAAAAGCTGTTAAAGATCTATTAAAGGAACTTGAAACAAACACTTATCAAGCTCCAAAAGCACCAGCAGAGCCAGATCGCTCAAAATGGGTTGAAGTAGAGGTGAAATAAATGAAAATAATCTGATAAAAATAAAGCAGACTTACAGTAATTGTAAGTCTGCTTTTTTATTAATGTTTAGAAAATTATCAATTTTAAATCACAATTTACCAATCTGAATTAGATCCAAAACATAAAGAAGTTCAGCATTAACATCAAAATTATACTTTTTAAAATCATCCCATTGCATTACATAATCAGGTGTTAATTCTTTACCTCGTTCAGAATTATAAGGAAAATAAACCTGCTTACATTTTGATATTCTTCCCACTAATCCTGATACAGGCAACGTAAAAGGTATACCATCCATATAAGTATTTCCAGCTTGTCCAGGAGTTACTCCAACAGTTATTACATTATATGGCAATAAATTGTAAACCATATCGTATGCAGCGCTAAAAGTATTAGGAGAGACAAGTAAAATTACCTTTGGAGTATAAAGTGGTTGATCTTTTAATTGTGCTAGTATATCGTATGTTGAAGTATTAGCTTCTTTTAATTTGTTAAAATAATTCCGTTTTGACTCCTGAACATTCTTTTCTGTATTTTCGGAAACACTTTTTGATGACCAAAAATTGTAATCGCCATATTCATAATTACTATTATGGCTTTTGTTATATTCATCTAAAGATGTTTTTGTTCTTTTCAACAATAGCTCCGAAACCTTAATAATAACTTCTCTACTAGTTGTATCATTAAAAATTCTATCACCATACATCATATACATTAATGGTCTGAAGCATATCGAATTTCCTCCACTATTTTTTCTTAAGTCAATAACTAAATATTCCGACTTATTCTTTTTCATCTGTTTTAAAACCTCAAACGACATTTCTGTTAAAGAGGGAATATTTTTCAAGATTTCGGCTTTTCCCTCTGGCATTTCAATTTTAAGCTTTTGATACAATTTCCTAGCATAAGCCTTAAAAATTGGCGAATCCTCTGAGAATTGCTCAAGCGCCTCACGTGTCGCCATTTTATCAATTTGAAGATAAGCTACTGACTTGTCTTTATTTGCAAATTGCCACGATAAAATTGCTGTATCGTTATGTATTGAAGTAATATCGGGTCTAATAAAACTTGGTTTATTACTGCTACAATCGATATATTCTATTTCTCTTGTCTGAATTTTATTATGTAAATCAACAAATTCAAGACTTACATTTAACTTAAAATCACCAAAAAAAGAATGTATTCGTGAGTACTCTTCTAAATTATATGCCAATTCAAGCTTTTCGTGAAATGGATTTTCTAATGCCTTAATGGCTTTTAGCTTATTAATAAATTCATCAACAGTTAATCCATTAATTTTTGTCAGCTTATAACCTATTAGGTTTTTATACTCTTTTGTTGCTTCCGAAACAAAAACACAATCGTTTGCAACACTAAAATTTATTGGAAACTTGTAATCTTTATTTGTTTCAATTTTTGGTGTTGGTGAAAATAATCCTGTATGAGCATCACCTAGGTGCGAAAGAAGTGGAGCCATATAGCGAAAAAATTCTAAAGTATTCAAACCTTCATCAGGGAGGTTATCGGTTAGTCGTTTAACTTCACGATAAAACTCAATCCGATTGCCATAAGCAGAAAAAGGATCAGGATGAGTTTGGTCAAGGTATTTAGCAACCTGCTTAATATCTTTTACAAGACTGTCTTTTGCAATCTTTTGTGAAAAAGCTGTAAAAACTAGTGCTGATAGAACTACAAAAATTAAGATTTTTTTCATTTGTTTTTTTTACGATTGTGTTATTATTTATTTTAATTCTCCTTCAATTATTTGTTAAATAAAATCAAGTGTTAAATTTCTAATAGTCTTGATAACTCTTCTTTATACCCTACTTATCGCTGTATAGAGATAAACAGATTTTTGAAATAATACAGTTATGGCAATACCATCTGTTTTCATTATTTCAAGATATTTTTAAACTGGATGAATAACACGCAAATCAATAATCATAATATATCTCGTTAAAAAAAAACTAATAAAGATGCTTCGAAATATAATTATGATTGCACCTGTAGATAAAAAAAGGGAGAATTAGTTTAATGGTAAATAAGTGTACTTATTAACAAATTACACTTATAATTATTTATAAAATATTGGTCAACTAGATATTTTGTAAAATCTCTAACACAATCCATCATATTGCAAGATAGCTATAGCAAACTAAAACTTTTTTAGTGAAAAAAGTACTGCCTATATTTTATTACTACGACTGAAACAGTTACCCTTTATCAAAAAAAAACTCATAAAATAAACCCTTATATTTTAGCTTTTTATATACGTTACCACTATATTTAATAAGCTGAGAACAACGCCAGCATATAGTGAATAAAAACAAGGGTTATCATTAAAATATTGGCTATTATTATTACTAATAAATTATTGAACAATGAAAAATGTAGGTATTTGGATTGACAAAAGAGAGGCAAAAATTATCTCTATCGAAAATGGAAATGAACACCTTGACACTATTGTTTCTAATATTGAAGATTTTCATCCAAGTGGCGGAATGAAAGGTGGATCACAAGATTTGGTTCAGGATAGTAAATATTTAGAGAGAGAAAAACATCAATTAACAGAATTCTTTAAAAACATTGTAATATCTATTGAAAACGCTGATGCTATAGTAATTTTTGGACCTTCGCAGACAGGTGCTAAATTACATAAGGAATTGTTGGAAAAACATTCACCTTTTCACAATAAAAAAATATCTATTGAAAAAGCAGACAACATGACCGATAATCAACTAATGGCATGGGTTAGGGATTATTACAAGAAGGACAAATAAATAATAAAATAAACTTCTACCTATTTGTTAGGTAGCATACTATAAAATTTTCACGACCACCGTATATACACATCTGCGTATACGGTGGTTTGTTTTTATTGCTACTTATAAGCAAAGCATCATATTTAATGATATAAACACTAGCTCTTATCAAATATTTTTCATAATTTAAGAAAGCACTAAAAGACATTAACTTAAATAAGTTACAAGATGAAAAAAGCTATTTTATTACTATCGAAAATCTTGATTATATCAGGAATATTTTTATCGCTTAACTGCAACAAAAAAGATGAAAACACAGAGTCTACAGTACTAACCGAAGAAGAAAAAACAGATTTACTTCAATTGAGAGAAGAAGAAAAGCTTGCAAGAGATGTATACTTGTATGCATATAATAAATATGGGCTAACAATCTCAATAAATATCAGTAATAGTGAGCAAACACATATGGATAAAGTATTACAGATTCTTACGAATTACAATCTAGAAGATCCTGCTAATACCCAAATTGGTGTGTTTAACGATACTGATCTTCAAAATTTATATCAACAATTAATTACAAAAGTTGACGAATCAGAAACAGATGCTTTAATAGTAGGTGCTACAATTGAAGATCTAGACATAAAAGATATTGAAGATTTCATACTAAGAACAACTAAAGCTGATATTCTAAGTATGTATGAAAATTTAATGTGTGGCTCACGTAATCACCTTCGATCTTATTATTCTCAAATTATCTCTAATGGAAGCTCATACAGCTCTAAATATATTTCTCAGGCTGAATTCGATTCAATTGTTAATAGTGATAATGAAAAATGTGGCCAATAAATAACACATAATAAATACTCACTACTATTAAACCACCGTATATACACAATAATATACGGTGGTTTAATAATTATATCCATATTATTGTATAGTCATAAAAGCCATACATTAGATGTTTGAACATCTGTTGTAGACAATGCGGTGCCTTGTCTCTACGAT
>JAFGOQ010000123.1 GCA_016926405.1 Bacteroidales bacterium | reverse complement strand
TTCTGCCAGTGCTTCGGCTGCTGCTTTCTTGCCCTCTGTGGCTTCTTTTTCGGGTTTTGTTGGTGTGGGCTGCGCTCGTGGTGTCGATCAGCTCGTTCGCTCGGCTTTTCCCTCTGCGCTCGTGTTCAGGGTGCAGCCTCCTGTTTCTCGTGCTTCGTTTGCGCAGCGTTCCGCCCGTTTGGTTCGTTGGGTGGCTGCCAGTTCTGGTTTGCTCGTGGTTTTTCCCTCTGCTGCCTGTCCTGCGGGTGTTGCTCCCTCTGCTTCGTTTCGTGGTTTTGGTTCAGGTTCTTGGGGTTCTGCTGCTTTTGCTCTTGGGCTTGGTGTTCCTGTGCTGCTCTTTGTTCCCTCTGCGCTCGGTTCTGCCTTTCCTGCTCCGCCTGCTTTGGCTTGCCGTTTTCGCTTGGCGGGTTCTGTGGTGGGTGGGTCTTGGTGGCTTGGTTCTTAGTCTTGTTTTTGGTCGTTGAGTTTTTTCTCTTGTTCTATCTGCGTTCGGCTTATTTCTATTTCTTTCTTTAGTTCCTGTTCGGTAGGTAAGTAAGTCATGTATTTTGAAGCATAAATTTGATTGCTGTCATTGAGTAAGCTGTATTTAACTACTGTACTGTCTTTTTCTGTGCATAAAATCAGCCCGATAGTCGGATTGTCTGTTTTCTGCCTGATTTTATCTTCAAAATATCGTACATACATATCCATTTGTCCAATATCCTGATGCGTTAATTCATTGGTTTTTAGATCAATGATTAGAAAGCATTTTAATATGTAATTGTAAAATACCAAATCTGTGTAAAAATGCTTTCCGCTCTCCGTGCTTAATTTGTACTGTCTGCCAACAAAGGCAAAGCCTTTGCCCAGTTCAATTAAAAAGTCTTGTAATTTATCTATAATTGCTTGTTCAAGCTCACTTTCCCTAAAATCGGTATTGTCTTTTAGTCCTAAAAATTCGAGCACATAAGGGTCTTTGATTATATCTGACGGAGTTTGTGTATTTGTTTTCTCATTCGCTTCATTTTTAATAACTTCTGTGTTTTTGCTCATTAACATTCTATCATAGTAGAGATTATTTATTTGCCGTTCTAAACTTCTTGTACTCCAATTACATTCGACACTTTCCTGCATATAAAATTGTCGTGCTTTCTCATCTTTTACTTTCAAAAGTAAGCGGTAATGTGTCCAGCTCAATTCGTCACGCAGCGTGTGACTTTTCTCAAAAAGCAGGTAAAACTGGCGCATATATTTTAGATTGGTTTCTGTAAAACCTCTCCCATGTTCCTTGCTTAACTTTAAGGCTAATTGCTTTATTAATTCCTTGCCGTATTCGGCTCGATCTTTCCCGTTTTGTTCTTCTTCTACTATTGCTTTTCCAATATTCCAATAGGCTTTTACCATTGTGAAATTGGCTACACGATAAACACTGTTGCGAGCTTCTTCAATAATTTGGGCAATTGTTTCGTAAAAGGTCGTTATTTCTTGCGGAAGATATTTTTTCTCAGACATTTTTACCTGTTTTTGCTTTTGAGTATGTAAATATATCATTTTTATAGTTTTTAGTCGGTGTTTTCTTATTTTACTGATTTGTATCATTTATAAGAATTTCTAATATTTTGATTGTTTAACAGCCCTTATTTAGTCTGTTTTACTCCTTTTTTACCCTTTTTATAAGTATTATTTTCTTTGTTTTTTCTAATTATTTTACCCTCTTTACGATCTTGTTTCTAATTGATTTTTACACCCTCCAAAACCCCATGTAATACGGAGGGGGTGACAAAAAACACACCCAAACCAAAAACCCATGAAAACCCCAATAGAAGCGACATTGAACTGCGTTTGGCTATTGTTAATAAGTTTTTGTGATTCTAACGGTAACAGAACCGACAGGATATAAAAAACCACCCTGTAAAGAGTGGTTTGAATATTTTGCTTAATAGAGTAAACAATATCTAATACTGTCCTTCTTCAACTAATTTGACTTTAACTTTTTTTCGCTTTACAATGCATTCAAAAACTAATTGTAAATGTGTCGAGGGTGATATAAAAACGATATTTATCACTTTTGTCCCTCTTGGTAAATAGCTAAACAAGAATAATTGATTATCAAAATCTGATCCAAATGACGTATTAATATTGAAGTTTTCCGGCCATTTATCAGTTGTTTTATAGAATTTATCATTATATTGGTAAGAACACGAGAATACATGTGCTGTATCAATAAGTAATATAGTATCGCCCTTCAAGCAATCATTAAATTTTTCAATAAAAGTTTTGTTTGAGATTGCCGCTTCAAGTGATCTACAGTGGCAATCCTGCCCTTTTAATTGAAAAGAGAAGAACAATACAGTTAAATATATAATGAATTTATAATTATGCATAGTAAATGAGCTTTATTCAAACATTGGAACATTTGGAACTACGTCTGACTTTCCTTCATCTATATTCATCTTTATAAGTGCTTTAGCCCCCTCAATTGTTGTGTGATCATATTGTAATTGAGGTGATGGAATGTCCTCTCCTTTTACATTTATCATTTTACTATAAAACACTTCATTTTGAAAGAACCATCCCGGCTCACTTCCGAAACCTGACTCATCACTTGAAGACTGTCTTGCACCATCTAAATAATCTCCATAATGTACCGACTCATGCAATAGGGTTACATAAAAGGCAAATAAAGCCGCTTGTAGATCACCAGTAGCAGCATTTTCAAACTGCTTTGCAATTTTGGTTGATATTTGAATGGTATTAGTTGATTCATTATAATACCCATTTGCCCCCGCAAACATCCATCCATCACCATCAGAACCAGGGTTATCTACTATTATAAAGTTGGGACCACTATTCCATGTTGTCATTTCTTCTACTTTCTCACGAGTTAGATTTCCTCCACTAAATTTTTTAAGCCCTGCCATAATATTGGGACTATTCATCACATCGTTCTTAACATTCTCTCTCAGGTACGTCATTATCCTCGGATAATTCTGCTCGTATTCTTCTATTTTATCTGTTGGAACTTTATACAGACCTGATGCATCAACATATCCCAAAGGATTATTTCCTGCATAACAGTATGGGCTTTCTGATGGGAACATAGGCGCATAAGGATCAACCCTAAGCCACACACTCAAATCACTATCATAATACCGTGCACCGAAGTAGGTATACCCCATAGAATTATCCATTGCTCCTACGGTATTTAGCATTATCAGTAAAAGCAAAATTAGTCATATTTAATTCGTAAAACAATATGCCTACGATGCCATTCGACTCAAAATTGTCGTAGTTATAACAAC
>JAFGOQ010000122.1 GCA_016926405.1 Bacteroidales bacterium | reverse complement strand
TATTAGATTTTCTGCTTTCTTTCCAACTAGTTCTTCAAATGCTGGGTTTACTTCAGTAATAATAAAATCGAAAATGTGCCCTGAAGAGTTATGAATAGGCATTAATACTTTTAATGCACTGTTCATCTGGTTAAATAGTTGTTTATAATTGTTTTTACTTATCTCCAGATTTTTTACAATATTTTCTATTCTTAGATTTTTAATCTGTAAATCAGAATTTAACCTTAAGTATTCGGTGTTTTTTATCTTTAGTAATTCCTGATTATTTTTCAGTTCCTTACTATAGTTTATTAATTCAGTATCATCTTTAAATACAACCATAGTATAATCTTCGTCAAAAGGTGAGTCGTATACTCTGGTTGCCTTTACAGAGTAGTGTTTGTCTTTTTTCGAAAAAGTAACTTTTTTTGAATAATCAATAAATAGGCTGCTTAACGATGGGAAAAGATCTAAGAAAGCATATGTTGACAAAGAATTACTTTTTAAACCAAAGCTTTGTGTTCCTTTATTGTTAACAAATACAATTTGCAATTCTTGGTTCAAAATCATAATTATGTCATCAACAGAATTTGCAATAGCATTCCATCTGTTAATATTTCTTATTATTTCATCTTTTATTGAATTATGAAAAGGATTTATTGGTGTACTTAGTATGATACCAACAATTTCGTTTTTATGGTTTTTTATAGGGTTTAAATCTCTTTTTATTAATCCGTGTGTATATAAATTAACTGTTTGTGGAGGAAATTCTACAGATAAAGATTCTCCTTGTAATACTTTTAATAGGTTATTTTTAAGATGGTTTTCAAAAAAATCAGTTCCAACAATTTTGTCAATACTTTGCCCTATTATTTGTTTGCCTGAAATGGTGAAATTTTTGAAATAAGAATCGTTAGCATATTCATAAATAAATTTGTTATTTATTATAGCAACTGGGATACCACTATTACCATAAACTGATTTTATAATACTGATAACCTCTGCTGAGAGTAACTCTTTTTTGTTTTTGCTAAATAGAGTTGTATTAGGGTTGGGAGGTGTCATTTTAATTTTAGGGTTGGTTTATATTAAATACACCTTTAAAAGTAATAATTATTTTTTATTATAAAAGACTTGTATATAACTAGGTATAAATAAAAAGGGGTTGTCTGTATCGACAACCCCGTATTTTCTAGTGTTTACACGTTAAAGATTTTTTAAAAGTTCTTCAACGGCTTTCTCAATTTGTTGATCGCGATTTTTTACAACCACATCTTTATCTTGAGCAACTTTAATATCTGGCTCGAATTGGAAGTTTTCTTGTAATTTACCGTCCATATCTCTCATTCCTAACTGTGGAATACCGAATGTTGTGGTATTATCTTGAAGTCTTTCCCACCAAACAGCTGTCATTGTTCCAGGAACAGGCATACCAATAGTTTTACCTATGTTAAGTGCACGGTATGTGAAAGGGAAACCATGAGCATCGGAGTAGTTACTTTCGCTAATTAACACAACCGATGGTTTTGCCCACTTGTTAATAGGCTCGCTACCTACTTTGCGGCCACGAGGTACAAAATCGGCATAGTGTTTTCCGTTTAAGAAAGTAGCTAAATCGTCGTGTAGCCATCCACCGCCGTTAAAGCGTGTATCTACAATAAGGGCTTCGCAATTGTTATAACGGCCTTTTGCTTCAGCATAAACCTCGCGGAAACTTTCTGAATTCATTCCTTTAACATGAACATATCCTAAGCGACCATTTGATAAACGTTTAACTTCTTCTTTGCGGTTTTCTACCCAACGCTTGTATAATAGACTGTTTAAATGTCCTTGGCTTATTGGTTTAACAACTTCGTCCCAACGTTTTTTAGTGTTTGGATTGAAGAAGCTTACAAGAACGTTTTTGCCAGTTTTGTGATTTAATAATGGATAGTAATCCATATCTGGTGTAATTTCAATACCATCAATTTTTTCGATAATTACCCCAGCTTGAACATTTGTTTTTACTTTCGAAAGAGGTCCACGTTCGATAACTTCTGAAATTTTAAGGCCGTTGCCAGAGTAGTTTTCGTCGAAGAAAACACCGAAATTAGCTGTTTTGTCGGCACCGTCGATATGTCCACGGTAGAAACATCCTGTGTGCGATGCATTTAGTTCGCCAAGCATTTCGCTTGCCATTTCAGAGAAGTCGTAATTGTTGTTTATATGAGGAAGGAACTTTGCATACTCTTTCTTCATTAAATCCCAATTAACACCGTGAAGATTCTTAACATAAAATTTCTCGCGAACCTGACGCCACATGTGCTCGAACATATAATCGCGCTCGCCTTGTTGGTCGAGTTGCATTTGAGCTGTGTACGAAATACGCTCTTGTTTTTTCGACGATAAATTTATCTTTACCATTCCGCTACCCGAGAATAGGAATACATTCTTACCATCTTTGTCAAGCTGCATGCCACCTGACCATCCCGAAAGCTTCATAACAAGTTTTGTCTCGTCTTCTTTAAAGTCGTGTAGCCAAAGGTCGAAACCATTCTCGAATCGAGCTAAATAGTATAATTGCAGACCATCTGGTGTTACTACTGCATCTGATAAGTTAGATGAGTGAATTGTTAAACGAGCAACGCGATCTTCAAGATATTTAAAATCAATTTTAATTGGTTTTAGTGTATCATCTTTCTTATCACCTTTTTTCGATTTTTTCTTATCGTCCTTTTTATCCTCTTTTTTGTCGTCTTTCTTCTTATCTTTTTCCGACTCTTTATATGCTTCGTACTCTTCTTTACTCATTGTAAACTTATCATAAGCTTCTTGAGTTAAGAACATACCATAAACATCGGAGTGAGAACCCCAGCTACCGTGTGAACGATATCCGTTTTTGTCTGATTGCCAAATAATCATCTCTCCATTCATCATCCATTTAGCTCCACCTTCGCTATAACCGCTTTCTGTAAGGTTGTGTATCTCTCCTGACTCTGCATTAATAAGTGCTATGTCAGAAGCTGGCCAGCTTTGTTTGTCGTCGAACGATGCAATAATCCATTTTCCGTCAGGTGACCATTCAAACGATTGGTCGCCATCTGTGTATGAGAAGTTGTATTTTTCTGGTAGAATTGTTTTGCTCTCTTTTGTTTTAAGATCAAGAACCTTAAGTATAACGCGGTCTTCTAGATAAGCAATCTTTTTACCATCAGGCGAGTAAGCAGGTTGGAATGTTTCGTGACTATCAATAAGAACAACCTCTTCTGTTAATAATGTTGCCGAGGTGAAGTTTTTCTCTTCATCGCGTTTAATCGATGTTTTATATAAATTCCAGCTACCATCGCGTTCGCCAGCATACAATAACGTACGTCCTTTAGGATCGAAACTTACCGAACGCTCTTGTGTTGGAGTATTGGTAATTTGTTTTGTTGTGCGATACTCTACCGAAGTAACAAAAATATCACCGCGTATAACAAAAGCAACCTCTTTACCATCTGGCGAAACAGCCATTTCTGTAGCATTTCCAGGGTTTGTTAAAAACTCAAGATTATTGGTTTTGGCATCGGCATATACCGAAATGCTTACTTTCTGAGGAGTTGCACCTTCTTTAACTGTGTAAATTTCGCCATTGTAGCTATAGCACAATGTATTGTCGTTTGATTTTGATAAGAATCGAACAGGGTGTACGGTATGGTTTGTGATTGCTGTTACTTGCTCAGGAGCATCAAGCGACGATTTAACAACATTAAATGTTCCAAATTTTTCGCTTAAATAATAGAATGAGTTATTGTTTCCTAAAACAGGATCAAGATCTTCGCCGTTAAAAGGGCTTATCTGTGTGTGTTTGCCACTGGCCACATCGTAAATCCAAATGTCGCGAGTAACTGCAGAAGTGTGGTGTTTACGCCAATTGTCTTCGTAACCTTTTACATCTTCATAAATTAACTTTGTTTGATCGGCATTGTACTTTGCTTTTAAAGCTGGAACCGAAAGAATTTGTTTTGTGCGGCCACCGTTTACAGGAACACTATATAACTCGCTCATTGCACCACTTGGGTATATAACGTTGTCTTTGTTATCCATTATTTGAGCCGAAAAAAGAATATTTTTTCCGTCGGGAGTAAACGATGTAGGAATTTCGTTTGCAGAGTTTGTTGTAACTCGTTTTGCCATTCCTCCTTTTGCCGAGATAACATATATGTCGGCATTGCCATTGCGAAGCGATGCAAAAGCTATTGTTTTTCCATCGGGCGACCAAACAGGATTGTAGTCGTATTCTTGATGCATAGCTAATGGCGTAGCTTCGCCACCTTTAGCATCTACCTTGTAAATATCACCCTTATAGTTAAAAACTATTGTTTGCCCATCGGGCGAAATGGCTGGGTAACGTAGCCATAGAGCCTCGTTTGTTTGCCCTATTGCCATAGATGCAAACAGTGCGACCACTGCTGTAATAATTGTCTTTCTTACCATTATTATTGTTTTAAGTTAGTTTCAACAACTAGATAGACAAATAATAAGGGTTTTAGTTTAAACCTAGTTGATAATACATTGTGCTTTTGCATATTCTATTTGTAAAGTGATTTTTTTACACTGAAAAAGTGCATTTTACTATTTAAATAGAGCTTTTGTTATGTCATTTTAATGATCTTAGAAAAGAAATGGCAATTTATCATTTCAAAAATGCCATTTTATAATTATGATGGGCTGTATGCATTGTATTTTGCACATTTTTTTAATAAAATGATCTTTTTACATTGTAAAAAATGCATTTTACTATTTAAATAGGTTAGTGTCGGTAGTATTTCAGAATCTGTTTAAGTGAATTTGTTCTTAGATTCTGATGTCTTTACAGAGTAGTATCGAAGAGGTGGTTTTTTGTCTAGAATAGTATGATATAAAAAGGGTTGCCACCCTTTGCAACCCCATTTTTACTGAAGAAATGTGACTCCCGTCAGATTTTTTCATTCTATTAATTTCTAAACTAAACCTATACTTTAATTAACCAATTTTTCAGTGTTTCTTCTACCTTCGCGAATAGCTATTCTATTAGCAAAATCTTTATTTAGTTCATTCAAACGCAATTCTAAAACTGTTAATTCGGTACTTGGCGACATTCTTTTTAAAACATCTGCATAATTCCAAATATCTGTAATTACTTGTTTCGACTCGTTTCTTATTTCGTTTGTTTTAGTTATATGAGCATTTGAAACACCAAACTTATCGCGAGTCTCTACTGCTTTAATAAAATTATTCTCAGCAATTTTTAGTTCGTGCAACCATTCTGTTGCTTGTATATTGTCGATAGCCTGAGTTACTTCTGTTCTCTCTAAATCAATAAATAGTTTCGATAGCGATCCGCTTTCTAAATCGTAATTTTCTTTATATAAATTCCAATTATTATTTTTAATAATGTCGAGAATTAAATAGGCATCAGCATTCCAGTCAACGTTCATTCGTTTAGTGCACACTTCAATATATCCTCTAAAGGCAATAAAAGCTCTGTCTCGTAAAGCATCTTTTTCCTCAATATCGTCGGTATAAAAATTTGTACTTATTTTTCCCGATAACTTAACAAGTGAGTTAATAACCTTTGTTAATCGAGCATTAAAGCT
>JAFGOQ010000121.1 GCA_016926405.1 Bacteroidales bacterium | reverse complement strand
TGCTTTTTATGAAATATTAGAGCGTAACTCCTTTTAAAAAAGCAACGTAATTTATAAAAACATTTTTTTACAACCAAAAATTAATTCATTACAATCTGCATTTTTTTCACATAATAAATTACCCATTATAAATCGCAACCCGACTTTTTGACACCATTAAAGCTGCAAAAACTGAAGTTTTGTCGTAAATTATGTACAGATTTTGCTTTGGCATTTCAATTGAATAAATTCTTTCGAATAATTAGTATTAAAAAAACAGAAGATATGAACCTAGAGAAATTTACAATTAAAGCACAAGAGGCCATTCAGCAGGCTCATCAAATTGCTGTTACAAACGGTAATCAGGCAATAGAGTGCGGTCACTTGTTGCAAGGATTAATGCATGTTGACGACAATGTGCTTCCGTTTATTTTTAAAAAACTTTCGGTTAATAAAGATAATGTCGATAAGGTGCTGAGCAGTATTATAGAGAGTTACCCAAAAGTATCGGGCGCTGATGTTTACTTGTCTGCTAATGCTAATCAGGCTTTAATAAAATCGCAAAGCACGGCCAAAAACTTAGGCGACGAGTATGTATCTATTGAGGCTATGTTTATTGGTTTAATAGAAGTAAGCGACTCGGTTTCTACAATGCTTAAAGATAGTGGCATCGACAAAAAAGGTGTTTTAGCAGCCATTAACGAACTGCGAAAAGACAAAAAAGTGACATCAAAAAGTGCCGAAGACAACTACAATGCACTATCGAAATATGCAGTAAATTTAATATCGAAAGCACGCGACGGTAAGTTAGATCCTGTTATTGGTCGCGACGACGAGATTCGCCGTGTTCTGCGCATACTTGCCCGACGCACTAAAAACAACCCTATTTTGGTTGGCGAGCCTGGTGTTGGTAAAACAGCCATAGCCGAAGGATTAGCATTTAGAATTGTTAACGGCGATGCGCCCGAAGATCTTCTTACTAAAGAAATATATTCGTTAGACATGGGAGCACTTATTGCTGGTGCTAAATACAAAGGCGAGTTTGAAGAGCGCCTTAAATCGGTTGTTAAAGAGGTAACCGAGAGCGATGGTAATATTATTCTATTTATCGACGAGATACACACCCTTGTAGGTGCTGGAGGTGGCGAGGGAGCCATGGATGCCGCTAATATACTTAAGCCCGCTTTGGCTCGTGGCGAACTACGCGCCATTGGTGCAACTACACTTAACGAGTATCAGAAGTTTTTTGAGAAAGACAAGGCTCTGGAACGACGATTCCAAAAGGTTATGATTGACGAACCTTCGGAAGAAGATGCCATATCTATTTTACGTGGTATAAAAGAGCGTTACGAGAACTACCATAAAATACGTATTCGCGACGAAGCAATTATTTCGGCCGTTCAACTTTCTGTTAGATATATTAACGATAGGTTTTTACCCGATAAGGCTATCGACCTTATTGACGAGGCAGCTGCTCATTTGCGTATAGAGATGAATTCGAAACCCGAAGAGATAGATACTCTTGATAGAAGAATACAGCAGCTAGAGATTGAGAAAGTAGCCTTTAAACGCGAAAAAGATAATGCGCGTGTATCGCAAATAAATAAAGAGTTGGCGCACCTTGAGGAGGAACGAAAACAGCTTGTTGCCCTTTGGAAAGACGAAAAAGATGTAGTAACAAACATTCAAAAGGTTAAGCAAGATATTGAGTCGTATAAATATCAGGCCGAAAAAGCCGAGCGCGATGGCGATTTGGGTAAGGTAGCCGAAATACGCTATGGTCTGTTGCCAAAGGCCGAGCAGTTACTTGTTGAGACAGTAGAAAAACTTAACGAGTACGAGAAAGACGGCAAACGACTGGTTAAAGAAGAGATTAACGCCGAAGATATTGCCGAGGTAGTATCGCGCTGGACAGCCATACCTGTAAAGCGAATGATGCAGAGCGAGCGCGAAAAACTATTGCTAATAGAGAAAGAGTTAGAAAAACGAGTGGTTGGTCAGAAAGAGGGTATTGAGGCTGTTGCATCGGCAATACGACGCAACAGAACAGGGCTGTCTGACGATCGTCGACCTATTGGATCGTTTCTGTTTTTAGGAACAACAGGAGTTGGTAAAACAGAGCTGGCTAAGGCTTTGGCCGAGTATCTTTTTAACGACGAAAATCAGATGACCCGAATTGATATGAGCGAATATCAAGAGCGTCATGCTGTGTCGCGTTTAGTTGGAGCACCTCCGGGATATGTTGGCTACGACGAAGGTGGTCAGCTTACCGAGGCTGTTAGACGAAAACCATATTCGGTAATTTTGTTAGACGAGATAGAGAAAGCTCATCCCGACACTTTTAATATTCTGCTACAAGTGCTAGAAGATGGCCGATTGACAGATAACAAAGGCCGTGTAGCCAATTTTAAAAACACCATAATAATAATGACCTCAAACATAGGTTCCGATATTATTATGGAGAATATGCAAAATATTAATAACAATAATGTAGAAGAGATTTACGAGCGTACATCGGAGATGGTTTTTGAACTGCTTAAGAAAACTGTTCGCCCCGAATTTTTAAACAGAATAGACGAAATGGTGATGTTTAAACCTCTATCGAAAGATGATATTGGTGGAATATTAAATATTCAGATGGATATATTACGTAAGATTCTGGTTAAACAAGATATTACTTTCGAAACAACACCTGCTTGTTTTGATTATCTGAAAGCGAAAGGTTACGATCCACAGTTTGGTGCTCGTCCGCTTAAGCGATTAATACAACGCGAGCTGCTTAATGCAATATCAATAGCCATATTGGAAGGAAAAGCAACACCAAATTCACAAATAGTTATCGATTATGATAATGGAATAAAAGTGGAGAGTAAAAGTTGAAAGTCTAAAGTTGAAAGTTGAAAGTCTAAAGTTGAAAGTTGTGATATAGTAACATAGTGAAATGGTAATATAGGAACCCGCTAAGGCGCGAAGAGATGTATGAAGTTTAAAGTTGAAAGTTAAAAGTTAAAAGTTGAAAGTTTAAAGTCTAAAGTTAAAGTTGTGAATGCCTAAATTACTATGTTACTATATCACTATTTCACTGAATTCTAATAACCAAAGTTGGAAGTTAAAAGTCTAAAGTTGTGAATTGTGAATGCCTAAATCACTATTTTACTATATCACTATTTCACTATTTAACTGCTTTCTAATAACTAATAACTAAGTTCAAAGCTCTAATAACTCCTTGTCCCTATATCACTATTCCACTGCACTCTAACAACCAATAACTAAGTTCTAATAACGACTTTTCCTAAATCACTATGTTACTATTTCACTATTTAACTGCTTTCTAATAACTAATAACCAAGTTCAAAGCTCTAATAACTCCTTGTCCCTATATCACTATTCCACTGCATACATCTAAAATCAGATATCTTTTTTCTTTATTGGTTTTTTCTTCTTATAAAAAGGCTTTTTACCTTTTGGACGAGGAGGCTTACTCTCTTTCCACTCGGGCCCCTCTCCTAATTCTGCTGGTGGCTGTAGCTTAGTAATCTCGGCATCAATAAGGCGTTCAATTTTGCTAAGACGGTACATATCTTTAGGATTAACCAGAGTAACAGCCTCGCCTTTAGTGTTTGCACGAGCAGTACGCCCTACTCTATGAACATAATCTTCGGCATCGTGAGGGCAATCGTAATTAATTACCATATTAATCTCTTTAATATCTATTCCACGGCTCATAACATCGGTAGCAACAAGAATGCGTAACTGTCGGGCACGGAATTTCTGCAATACCTCTTCGCGCTTAGCCTGATCGAGGTTAGATGAAATACCATGAGCCTTGAAACCATTCTTTCGAAGTTTCTGAACAATATCAGAGACATTATTTTTTGTTGAAGTAAATATTATGATACTATCGAAATCGGGATGCTGAGCCAGAACACTATTTATAATACCTACTTTTTGCTCGTCGTAAGCCAAATATACAACCTGAGCAACCCCTTCGGCCGGTTTCGACATCGACATTGATATTCGAGCAGGGTTATCGAGAATTTTATTAGCTAAATGAACAATACCCTTAGGCATTGTAGCACTAAACATTATTGTTTGTCGCTTAGGCGAAATGTGCGAGATAATTTCGTTTATATCGTCAACAAAGCCCATGTCAAGCATCTTATCGGCCTCATCTAAAACAAGATGTTTTACATGCTTAAAATTTACATATCCTAAGCGCAAATGCGAAAGAAGCTTACCAGGAGTAGCAACAATTATCTCGGTGCCATTTTTTAAAGCATTGCGCTCTAAATCGAAATCTTTACCCGATCCGCCACCATAAATAGCTTTTGAGTCAACCGAAATAAAGTAACCAAGACCTTGAATCTGCTGCTCAATCTGAATAGCCAATTCACGTGTAGGAACAATAATAACAGTATCGGTATGATTTGTTTTTACCCCAACAAGTTTGTTGAGTATTGGTAGAACAAATGCTGCAGTTTTTCCAGTACCTGTTTGCGAACAGGCAATAATATCTCTGTTTTTTAATATAATAGGAATAGACTCTTCTTGTATTGGTGTGGCTGTTTGAAAGCCCATATAATCAATGGCCTCTATAAGTTGGTCATGAAGGTTTAACTCGGTGAATTGCATTATTGTTTTTCTGTTATTAGTTATGAATCCATTAAATTGGATTAAGTGACCAAAGATAATCAAAGTAATGGAATAACTATTTAGTCTTATGATTGATTAATTAATAGCTTAACTCAATTTATTTAGATAGCAGTAACAAATTGTTTGGTAAATAGATTTTAACAAGTCACTATTACCCAATATTACATTCACAATAATAGTTATTAAAGCACAACAGGGTTGTTTACGTAATTAGTGACTTATTACTTTTTTTTAAGGTCAAAAAGATCTTTTCTTCGGTCTTTAAGGTTTCTAACACTACCAAACTGATTTAATTCGCGAAGCAGATCGAGATCGACGTCGGCAATAAGAATCATTTCTGTGTTTGGTGTAGTTTCGGCTTTAATACCATTTGCAGGAAAAGGAAAATCGCATGGAGTAAACACCATCGACTGAGCATACTGAATGTCCATATTGTGAACCTTCGGAAGGTTTCCAACACTACCGGCAATAGCAACATAACATTCGTTTTCAATAGCTCTTGCCTGAGCACAGCATTTAACGCGCGAATATCCGTTTTGGGTGTCGGTTAAGAAAGGAACAAAAAGAATATTCATACCTTCGTCGGCCAAAAGACGACTAAGCTCGGGAAACTCAGAGTCGTAACATACAAGTATACCTATCTTGCCACAGTCGGTATCGTAAACCTTAAGAACATCGCCACCGTGTAATCCCCAAACTTTTACTTCGTCGGGAGTAACATGTAGTTTTTCGTAAATCTCTTTTGTTCCGTCTCTACGGCATAAATATCCTACATTATACAAAATGTCGTCCCTAATTTCGGGCATACTTCCAGTTATAATATTTATGTTATACGATATTGCCAACTGCGAAAACTGATCGGTAATATTATCGGTGTGCTTAGCTAGTTCGCGTATAGCTTCGGGCTCTGATAGATGGTTATTTTCGGCCATCAGCGGCGCATTAAAAAACTCAGGAAAGAGAGCAAAATCGCATCGGTACCCCGACACAGCATCGATAAAATATTCGGCTTGTTGCATAAGCTCCTCAAGGTTCTTATATGGTCGCATTTGCCACTGAATAAGACCTAATCGCACATTTTTCTTAATCTCAGAAACCTTTTTATTTGTCTTTTGGTAATATATATTATCCCATTTTAACAAAACGGCAAATCCATTTGAGTCGTGATCGCTTTTTAAATAATCTTTGAGAATTTTTGAGGGGTAAAAATCGTTAGATAACTGAAAATTCAGAACAGGATCGTTTATCTCTTTGTTTCGAACTTTATATATATACTCTTTTGGGCTCATTGAATCGGCATACTTATGGTAGTTAGGAATTCGCCCACCAAATACAATGCTTTTAAGATTAAGACGCTCGCAAAGCTCCTTACGATAATCGTACAATCGTCGTCCTAAACGAAGTCCTCTGAATTGTGGTTTAATAAACACCTCAATACCATAAAGAGTGTCGCCATTAACATCATGAGTTTCGAAAGTATGATTACCTGTAATATCCTGAAAAGTATGAATGGTATCGAAAAGATCGTAATTAACAATAATAGAAAGAGCTCCTCCAACAATTTGGTTGTTTACTTTAATCACAACTTGTCCCTCAGGAAATTGCTTTATCAATGTTTTTATTTGCGATTTACTCCAATACGAATCGGGCATAGAGGAATAAGCCTCAACCATAGCATCTTTAAAATCGTTATAATCGCTAAGTTTTAAGAATGTTAATTCAATATTTTCAATATCCATAACGCATATAAAATTAATTGCTTATACAAAGTATGACAATATGAAGCATAAAGCAATATTTGATTTTCAGACCTTGTGAAACAAATAATCAAGAATAATGATATATAACTATCCGAAATATAAATTTGCACATCACACTTATACTCTTTAATAGCAAACAAATAGTTTCGGGCTTCGATAGATGATTATATTCAGTCATCAGTAAGCATTAAAAGACTCTGAAAACAAAATAAAATCACCACCAGCAACCCGAAACCAAATCGATAAAACAATACTAATTATCAGACCAATCGTTCTTAATATGGTAAATTTCGCCTGTGTTTGGAGCAGGGTGAATTGTAAATGTAAAAGAAACATCGTCGCCAGCACCAGCGTAAACTCCACCTGTTGTATTATAAAAAGTAAAGTTTGCATTAACAGCAGCAGAATTAACTAAATAATCGCATTTACGAGAAATAGCTGTGTTTATAGACTTAACAGTATAAACAAATCGAGTTGACTGACCACCAATAGCAGTATAAGTAGGAGCTGTTCCTGCATGTATAGCACCACCATCGGCAATATTCTGAACATCGGCAGTAGTAACATCAATAGCATTAAACGCAACAGCATTAGGGTTAGCATTATTAATATCGTAATATTGGTCGGGTACCCACGTACCAGTATTTTTAAGCGTATAAATTGTTAACGAATAAATAATTCTAACTCCACCATCGGCTGCATTACCAAGAGTGAAATCGATAACAGGTGCAGTAATATCGGCCGCAGGATTACAAGTTGCTACATCGGAACCATTAGTAATTGAGAATATAGGTTTATCAATAACAGTAACAGTATGAGTAGAAGGAGAAGCATCGGTACATCCACCAGCAGTAGCAACCTCAACTACACTTGTAGCAACAGTTCCAGCAGTAGCAGGAAATGTAATTTCAACATAGTTATCGGCAGCATTACCTTGAGTACAACCAGGAGTTGTCCAGGTCCAAGTATAACCTGCTGTTAATTGCCAAGCAGGAGCCGCTGCATTATAATCTGGGTGAATATAACTATCAGGTTTAGCATAATATGGCATTGTAGAACCTACAAGAACATAATCTGAAGCCTGAGTTGTTTCATCTACGTAGTTAGCACCTCCTTGAACCTGTGCACTGGCGCTCCATGCTATAGCCACAAGAGCTACAAAAATCAAACTAAACTTTTTCATCTTCTTAAGTATTAATTATTATATATTTCATTAAATACCTTAAATCAATTAGAGCAATAAGAGCT
>JAFGOQ010000120.1 GCA_016926405.1 Bacteroidales bacterium | reverse complement strand
GAAAATGTTCTTTGTTTTGTTTTCATCTTTTGTTCTCATAAAGCAAATATAATATAAATAATGAATATCAAAAAAAAGTTTTAATGTGCTAACAGCCAGTTGTTACCAGTTCCGTAATCTACGGTTAAATTAACAGATAATTTAGCCGCCTTTTCCATCTCGGTTGTAACTATATGTATAACTTTATCTAACTCGTTGTTAGGAACATCAAAAATAAGTTCATCATGAACCTGAAGAACCATTTTTGTTGCCAGATTATTCTTTTGTAATTTATTAAATATATTTCCCATAGCAATCTTAATAATGTCTGCTGCGGTTCCTTGAATAGGTGCGTTAATAGCATTTCGTTCGGCAACTCCTCGTACAATAGGATTTTTTGAATTTATATCGGCAAGTACACGTTTTCTGTTAAATAATGTCTCTACGTAACCTTTTTCTCTAGCTATTTCAACACACTCTGTCATAAATTCTTTTACTCTAGGGAAAGATTCAAAATATCCGTCAATAAGCTGTTTTGCTTCTGTACGCGAAATATTTAGTCGTTGCGAAAGACCAAACGACGAAATACCATAGATAATACCAAAATTGGCTGTTTTAGCTTTGCTTCTCTCTTCTTTAGTTACTTCTGACGAAGACTTTTTGAAAATTTTAGCAGCCGTAGCTGTGTGGATATCAGCCTCGTGATTAAAAGCTTCAATCATGTTTGTGTCGTTGCTTATGTGTGCCATTACACGTAATTCAACTTGTGAATAATCGGCCGATAATAATGTGCAACCTTCGGAAGCCTCAAAAGCCTCGCGAACTCTTTTACCGCGCTCTTCGCGAATAGGAATATTCTGAAGATTTGGATTAGTAGAGCTTAATCGACCTGTTGATGTAACAGCTTGGTTGTATGAGGTATGAATTTTACCTGTGCTCTTGTTTATTAACTCTGGAAGAGGTTCAATATATGTTGTTAATAGCTTTTTAAGTGATCGGAACTCTAGAATTTTTTCGATTATGGGATGTTTGTCTTTAAGTTTTACTAAGGTCTCTTCGCTAGTTGAATACTGCTTTGTTTTAGTAAGTTTTGCTTTAGGATCGAGCATAAGTTTCTCGAAAAGAACAATTCCCAGTTGTTTTGGCGACGAAACATTTAGATCGGGTGTTTCTGACATCTCAATAATATCTGTCTCAAGTTTTGCAATATCCTGAGCTAGTTCTTTAGTATAGCTTTTTAGTTTTGTGTCATTTAAAGTTATTCCCGTTCTCTCCATGTCTGTAAGAACATAAATAAGAGGTTCTTCTATTTTATGGTACAGTTCTATAAAATTATTTTCTTCTAATTCTTTAAACAGGATTTCTTTTAATTGCCATGTTACATCTGCATCTTCGGCACCGTATTCTGCAATTTTTTCAACAGCAACGGTTGCCATCGAAAGCTGATTTTTGCCTTTTCCAATTAACGATTCTATTGAGATTGGTTCGTAGTTTAGATAAAACTTCGACAAAAAATCCATGTTGTGTTTTTGCTCTGGATTTATAAGGTAGTGAGCAATCATTGTATCGAAAAGCCGACCAACTACTTTAATGTTATGATTGGCCAACATCTGAATATCGAACTTAATATTCTGACCTGTTTTTGCAATATTTGGATTTTCAAAGAGCGGCTTAAAGTTTGCTAACTTTTCATCGGCCTCTGCTTTGTTAGTTGGTATTACAACGTAGTATGCCGAATGTTTTTCGAAGCAGAACGAAATACCTATAATACGACTATCGATGCTATCTAAACCTGTTGTTTCTGTATCGAAGCAGAAGTTTGTTTTTGTTGATAACTCGGCAACAAGTGCGTTTATTTCTTGCTGAGTTTCTACCAATTTATAGTTGTGGTCGATATCGGCAATTGTTTTGTATGTCGATTGAAAAGTATATTCTTGTTGAGTCTCCTCGGCAGGTTCACCAAAAAGCGAGGTTTGGAAACCTTCGGGTTTAGGTGTTGCAATAGTAGTTGAAGGTTGCTGCGAAGATGGTGCAATTTTTCGGATGAGAGTGTTAAACTCTAACTCCGAAAATAGTTCCGAAAGTTTATTATAATCGGGAGCTGTGAATAATAAACCTTGATCATCTAATTCTATAGGAGCGTCAATGCATATTGTTGCAAGCTCTTTCGATATCTTAATATTATCAATTGCGTTGACAATATTCTCTTTTTGTTTTCCTGTTAAATCGTTTACGTTGGCAATAACACCCTCGCAAGATCCGTATTTAGCAATTAGTTTTTTTGCTGTTTTTGGGCCTATACCCATGGCTCCTGGAATATTATCCGACACGTCGCCTTGCATTCCAAGAATGTCTATTACTTGAATAGGCGATTCAACACCAAACTTCTCTTTAACCTCTTCAATGCCTAATATTTCAGCGCCATTGCCACTGCGCGACGGCTTGTACATAAATATTTTTTCCTCAACAAGCTGTGCGTAGTCTTTGTCTGGAGTGTACATGTAAACTGTAAAACCCTTGCGTGCAGCCTTTTTTGCCAGTGTTCCGATAACATCGTCGGCCTCGTAGCGCTCAAGTTCTAGAACAGGGATGTTATATGCTTTAATTATATCTTTAATCCACGGAATAGCGGCTCTAATATCTTCGGGTGTTGGTGGACGTTGTGCTTTATATTCTGGATAAATTTCTTTTCGGAAAGTAGGCGTTGATAAATCGAATACAACACCAATATGCGATGGAGCTTCTTTTTTTATCACTTCATCTAATGTCATCACAAAGCCAAAAATGGCCGATGTGTTCATTCCTTTTGAGTTAATTCGTGGGTTTTTAATAAATGCGTAATAGGCTCGGTATATAAGTGCGTATGCGTCTAATAGAAATAATTTATTGCTCATTTGTATAGTGTGTTTGTTAATTTTTACCAAATCTAGTGTTTTTTGTTTAGTTAACCGCAAAAGTGAATTGATGCATAATGTCGATTATATCAAAGGTTCATATATGTTATCTATTGCTAATTGAAAAAGGTTTTTGAATTATTTTTTGCTTTATAATATCGTAACTAGTAGTAAAATATCAAAAAAGCGAGTGATTTAGCCTTCATAAAAGTCAAAATTGTTAATAAAAAACTAACTAAAGCAGTAAAAAACAATCTGTTTTTTTATTTTTGCACCACTATTTAGAAATCAAACAATTAGAATATGGCTACAACAGCAGATTTTAAAAACGGAATGTGTATTGAGTTTAATGGTAAGTTGTACACTATTACTCATTTCTTACACGTTAAACCGGGAAAAGGTGCAGCTTTCGTGCGCACAAAACTTAAGAACGTTGAAACAGGTAAAGTAATCGAAAATACTTTTAATGCTGGTTTAAAAATTAATCAAGTACGTATTGAAACTCGTGAATATCAGTATCTTTACAAAGAAGAATCTGGTTTTGTTTTTATGAATCTTGAAAACTATGATCAGATAACTTTACCTGAACATAAAATTGAAAATGCCGATTTATACAAAGATGGTATTATTGTTCAGATTATTTTCCATGCTGAAAAAGAAGAGGCTCTTTTAGTTAATCTTCCTCCTTTCATTGAATCAGAAGTAACATATACAGAACCAGGATTGAAAGGTGATACAGCTTCATCAAATGCATTAAAGCCTGCTACAATTGAAACAGGTGCTACAATTATGGTACCTTTATTTGTTAATCAAGGTGACGTAATTAAAATTGACACAAGAGATCGTTCTTATAGCGAGCGTGTAAAATAGTTTGTGCTGTTTTTTTCTTTGAATCTTTACAGAATAGAAGTAACTTCTATTTTGTAAAGATTTTTTTATGCCAAAACCTAAAGTACTTAATAAACGTCTACAAGTATCAAATAAAAAGCT
>JAFGOQ010000119.1 GCA_016926405.1 Bacteroidales bacterium | reverse complement strand
TCTGTTTAATCAAGTAAATAGTCAGGATACTAAAATATCATTGGACGAGTGTTACAAAAGAATGCTCTCTACCCATCCTTTAGCAACACAAACCGACATTAATACAAAAGCTAGCGAGTTGGCTGTTAAAAATATTAATGCTGGTTGGTTGCCAAACACAGAGTTTAATGCACAAGCAACATATCAGTCCGATGCTATTAAGATTGATATATCGGCATTTGGAAATAATTTTGGTTTCGAAGGGGAAAGAGATCAGTATAGAGCTAGTGTCGATATTAATCAAATGATTTTTGACTGGGGTAGGATTAAGGCTGCAAAAGATCAGGAGAATATAAATCTAAAAATTAGCCAGCAAACTACTCAAATAGAGCTAAACAAAATAAAGGAGCAGGTTAATAAGTTCTTTTTTGCTGTTCTAATTCTTCAATGCAACCACAATCAGCTTAATGTTATGGTTGAAAATATTGAGGCTAAACAAAAGTCGGTTGAATCGGGTGTTAAAAATGGTGTGCTTTTAAGTTCTAATATAAATGTACTACAAGCCGAGAAGATAAAACTTAAGCAGAGTATTTACGAAATACAGATGCAGCGAAAGGCGGCTATCGATGTTTTGTCGGAAATAACAGGTTCTGCAATTAGTTACGATACCAAATTTCAGATTCCAGATGTAAGTATTGGCTATTCCGACTCGTTAAAAAGAGCCGAGTTGGTTATGTTCAATTTTCAGAGAGAGAAGCTCGATGCCACTTCAAAAATTATCTCGAAACAAAATAAACCTACTCTGTTTGGCTTCGGCCAGCTTGGTTACGGCAAGCCCGGGTTTAATATGGTAAATACCTCTTTCGATCCTTTTTACATTGTTGGTGTTGGTGTTAGTTGGAAATTTTGGGACTGGAATAAAACCAGCAGGAAACGAAAAATAATATTGCTTAGCAAAGACTTTATTTCAACACAAGAGGATAGCTTTAGTAAGCAGGTAGCTATTGCTTTAAAAAACGAAGAGGCAAAAATTAAAAACTTCGAAGAGGCTTTAAAATCGGATTTAGAAATTATTAAGCTACGCGAAGAGGTTACAAAGAGTGCTCAGTCGCAGTTGGATAATGGTGTTATAACTTCGTCGCAATATTTAACCGAATTAAGTTCCGAAACACAAGCTAAAATTAATTATCAAACACATAAAATAGAGTTGGTTCAGTCGAAGGTAAATTATCTCTACATAAAAGGGGAGATGTAAAATTATATCATCATAGTATATAACTAAGCAGACTAAAAAATTAAACAGATGAACACAAAAATATTATTATTAGCACTTCCCGTAGTTTTATTCTCTTGTTCAAACAATAATAACAAGTCCGATGCTTACGGTAATTTTGAAGCCAAAGAGGTAATTGTTAGTGCCGAAGTGCAAGGCAAAATTATAACTTTTGATATTGAAGAGGGCGATCTATTGTCGCAAGGTCGGCAGATAGGATTAATTGACACCACTCAGTTGTCAATTCAAAGAGAGCAACTTTTTGCCCAAAAGCAAGCCGTACGGTCGAAACTTATTAGCGTTGATGCTCAAATTAATGTTCAGAACGAACAAGTGTCGGTGTTGACAATAGAAAGAAACAGAATAAAGAGACTGTTTAAAGGCAAAGCAGCAACCAAACAGCAGGTTGACGATATTAATGGCAAGTTAAGTGTTTTGCAAAAGCAGATTGAAGCTACGAAATCGCAACGCTCATCAATTGAAAAAGAGGTAGATGTTGTTGTTAAAAAAATAGATCAGGTAGCCGATCAAATTAATAGAGCGCTTATAGTTAATCCTATTAACGGAACAGTTCTCGAAAAATATCTCGATGCAAACGAAATAGCATTTCCAGGTAAAGCGCTATATAAAATTGCTCGTTTAGATCAGGTTGATTTAAGAGTATATATAAGTGGTGCTCAACTTTCGGGGGTTAAACTGGGTCAGCAGGTTAAGGTGTTAATTGATAACGATGCTAAAACATATAAAGAGTACGCTGGCAAAATAATCTGGATTTCGAATCAAGCCGAGTTTACACCAAAAATTATTCAGACAAAAGAGGAGCGTGTAAATATGGTTTATGCAGTAAAAATTAGAGTTGAAAACGACGGCAATATTAAGATTGGAATGCCTGGTGAAGTTAAATTTTAGTAATTGCCACAAATACTCTAAACGCAAATAACAAACCATGCAAAATATAACTGTTGAGGTAAATAATTTAAAGAAGTCGTACGACAAAGTAGAGGCCGTTAAAGGAGTTAGCTTTTCGGTTTCTAAAGGCGAGCTGTTTGGTCTTATTGGTCCCGACGGTGCTGGAAAGACCTCTATTTTCCGTATTCTTACAACCCTAATGTTCCCTAGCGAAGGTTCGGCACGGTTATTAGGTTTAGATGTTGTAAACGATTTTAAAGAGATTAGGAATAATATTGGCTACATGCCACAGCGCTTTTCTTTATATCAGGATTTGTCGGTTGAGGAGAATTTGACATTTTTTGCCACCATCTTTGGAACAACTATCCGCGAGAACTACAATCTTATTAAAGATATTTATGTTCAGATTGAGCCTTTTAAAAACCGCTTAGCTGGAAAACTATCGGGAGGGATGAAACAGAAGTTGGCTCTGTCGTGTGCACTAATTCATAGTCCCAATATTTTAATTCTCGACGAACCTACAACAGGTGTCGATGCTGTTTCGCGTAAGGAATTTTGGGAAATGCTTATCCGTCTTAAAGAAAAAGGGATAACAATTTTGGTGTCTACTCCATATATGGACGAGGCAAATATGTGCGATCGTGTTGCTCTTATTCAGAATGGAGAGATAATGTCGATTGATACTCCCGACAAAATAATTGGCAATTTTGGGAGTAAGCTGTGGGCTGTTAAATCGAGAAATATTTATCAGCTAATTAAAGATTTAAGATCTTTGGATTTTATTGAAACGGTGTTTCCTTTTGGCGAATACCTTCATGTTACATCTAAAACAGGCAGTATTGACATCGAAAAACTTCAATCGATACTAATTGAAAAAAATCATACAGACATACATATTCAAGAGATTAGGGCAAATATTGAAGATTGCTTTATGGCGCTTATGAAATAGTTGAAAGCAGAACAACCTGACAGCGTCTGCAAGACCTGTTGGTGTTGAAAAAATAGAATAAGTAATATGCAAAAACAGACCGAAAATATTATCGAAGTAAAGGATCTTGTAAAGCGATTTGGTGCTTTTTTAGCTAATGATAATTTAACTTTTGAGGTTAAAAGGGGCGAGATATTTGGTTTTTTAGGAGCTAATGGAGCAGGTAAAACAACTGCAATAAAAATACTTTCGGGGTTGTCGTATCCAACATCGGGCTTGGTAAATGTTGCTGGATTCGATGTTTATAAACAGCGTAATAAGGTTAAAGAGAACATTGGTTATATGAGTCAGAAATTCTCGTTGTACGAAGACTTAACTGTTAAAGAGAACATAAGGTTTTATGGTGGAATTTACGGACTGTCGAACAAATACATAAAGCAAAAAACCGAAGACCTGTTAAATAGGTTAAAGATGACCCAAATTCAAAATTCGTTAATAAGTTCGTTGCCTTTGGGGTGGAAACAGAAGATTGCCTTTTCGGTGGCTATATTTCATAACCCTAAAGTTGTTTTCCTCGATGAGCCCACAGGAGGTGTTGACCCTATTACCCGACGCGATTTTTGGGAGATGATTTACGAGGCTGCCGATGCTGGAATTACTGTTTTTGTTACTACTCATTATATGGACGAAGCCGAATATTGCGACAGAGTATCAATTATGGATCAAGGGAAAATTAAGGCTCTTGGTACTCCAACCGAACTTAAAAAACTGTTTAAAGCCGATAACATGGACGAGGTATTTTTAAAAATTGCTCGATAATAAACAGCAGTAAAGTATTACCAATTAACCAAAGAACTAATAAAAGCCAATATATGAATCGATTTATAGGTTTTGTAAAGAAAGAGTTTCACCATATTTTCAGAGACTATCGAACAATGCTAATATTGTTTGGTATGCCTATTGCGCAAATATTGATATTTGGTTACGTGGTGGCAAACGAAATTAAAGATGTTAATATTGGTATTCTTGATAAGTCGAAAGATAATGTGACCCAAGAAATAACTAACAAAATTACATCGTCGGGATTTTTTATTCTTAGTGATAATATTAATTCCGATAACGAAATTGAAGAGGCTTTTAAAAAGGGTGTTGTTCGCCAAGTAATTGTATTTGAACCTAACTTTGCTCAGAAATTAAAGAGAGAGGGAGTGGTAAATGTTCAGATAATTGCAGATGCATCGGATGCAAATACAGCCAATATGGTTAGCAATTATACAAAGGCAATAATTAACAACTACGTACAAACCAACCTAAATTCTAGGGGACTGCCATACAAGATAATTCCCGAAGTTAGAATGCTTTATAACGAAGAGTTAAAAGGTGTTTATATGTTTGTTCCGGGTACTATGGCGTTAATTTTAATGCTTGTTTCGGCAATGATGACATCGATATCTATTGCGCGCGAAAAAGAGATGGGTACAATGGAGATACTTTTGGTGTCGCCATTAAAACCGCTACCAATTGTGGTTGGAAAAGTTATTCCATATATGGCTCTATCTTTTATTAATGCTATTCTTATTATTGCCTTAAGCTATTTTGTGTTTGGTATGCCTATTAATGGAAGCCTTATATTTCTTCTGCTGGAAACACTACTGTTTATTTTTATGGCTTTGTCGCTTGGTATTTTAATATCAACTGTAAGCAACAGCCAAATGGAAGCTATGTTTATCTCGATGTTTGCCCTGCTGTTGCCAACAATGTTGCTTTCGGGATTTATTTTTCCAATAGAAAATATGCCTGTTGTTTTGCAATGGTTATGCAATTTAATGCCTGCAAAATACTTCATTATTATTATTAAAAACATTATGATAAAAGGATCTAGCGTATTAATTGTATGGAAAGAGACTTTGGTTATTGCTGGCATGACAGTTTTCTTTTTAGCAATGAGTGTAAAGAAATTTAAAGTGAGGCTAGAATAAAAAGTTAAACAATCTGACTGCGTCTGCAAGACCTCTCAGCGTTGTTAAAAAAGTTGAACAGACAGTTAGTGTTGTTAAAAAAGTTGAAAGTTGTTAACAACTATATAATTAAGTGAATGAGAAAAATAATATTCATATTACAAAAAGAGTTTATTCAGATTTTTAGGAATAAAACTATGCTTCCGTTAATATTCGGAGTGCCTATTATTCAGCTTGTAATATTGGTTCATGCTGCTACTCTCGAAATGAAATCGATTGATATGTATGTTGTTGATAACGATTTGTCGACAATGTCGCATAAGCTACTAAGTAAATTCGAGGGCTCGCCATTCTATAATATTTCGGGTACATCTTTCTCTATTGATGAGGCCAACAAGGCAATTGAAGAGAATAAGGCCGACTTTATTTTAAACATCCCAAGGGGTTTCGAGCGTAATTTGGTTAGCGAAAACGAATGTAGTGTTCAGTTGTTAATCGACGGTATTAACGGAACAACTGCAAGTTTAATTAATGCCTATTCAACATCTATAATAATGGACTTTAACAAAAATATTATTGTCGATTTAACAAAAATGGCATCCATAAAAAATAGTAGCCCAATAAATGTCGAAACAACTTTTTGGTATAACCCCGAGCTGAATTATAAAATTTATATGCTGCCAGGAATTTTGGTTATTCTAGTTACAATAATTAGCATGTTTTTATCGGCAATGAACATAGTTCGCGAGAAGGAGATAGGTACAATTGAGCAGCTGAATGTAACACCAATCAGAAAGTACCAGTTTATTATTGGTAAACTTGTTCCGTTTGTAATAATTGCACTGTTCGAGCTATTTTTTGGGCTAGTAATAGGTAAGGTGTTCTTTAATATACCTATGGTTGGTAGTTTGCCTCTGTTGTTTGCATTCACATTTGTTTACCTTTTAGTGGTTTTGGGTATAGGTCTTTTTATTTCAAATATATCGTCAACACAACAGCAGGTAATGTTTATTGCATACTTCTTTATGTTGGTTTTTATACTTATGAGTGGAATTTTTACCCCTACCGAGAGCATGCCAATGTGGGCCCAGAGGGTAAATATTATTAACCCTTTCTACTATTTTATGCGCGTTATACGAATGATACTGCTTAAAGGATCTGGCTTTTGGGACATATCGAAAGAGTTCTTTAGCCTGCTAATTTATGCCGCAATAATGTTAAGCCTGTCTGTTTGGCGATACAAAAAAGTTGAATAGTTGAGGGTAAACCGAGTCGCAAAGGAAAAAGGATGAGTAGGGTATACCGCTAAGTCGCTAAGTCGCCAATGAAAGGGGAGGGAGTAAGATCTAAAAAGTATGAAGTAAGAGGTTGATTGTGAATCCCTAAATTACTATTTCACTATGTTACTACTTTATAACAGTTAAGTTTAAAGTTTTAATAATGCCAAGACACCTTGCAAAACCATTACTATCTGCACATGCTCTCAATAAAATTAAAAAAGTTTTCTCTGTAATTGCCGCTAATTGGTATCTCTTTTCCATCAATTATAACACAGTGTTTTTTTACTGTTTCAATGTGGTTAAGGGCAACAATATATGATCGATGAATCCGTATAAAGCTATTTTTTGGTAGTAATTCGGTTACATCTGATAATTTATAACGAGCTACAATCTTCTGTTTAGTAATAATAAAAGTTACGTAATTGCCATCGCTCTCAACATACTTAATATTCGATATGTTCAAATGATTATATTCAGCACCGTTTCGTATAAAAATAGTTTTTTTGTCTGATTGCAATTCATTGTCTGATTGCAATTCATTGTCTGATTGCAATTCATTGTCTGATTGCAATTCATTGTTTAAATGCGATTTATTGTCTGAATTAATGTTGCTAGCCATTAACTGTCTAACTTTCATTACAGCTTGTAATAATCTGTCAAATTCAATAGGTTTTAAAAGATAGTCTACAGCGTTAAGATTATAACTTTCTAAAGCATACTCCGAATAAGCTGTTGTATAGATAATATGAGGAACTTTTTTTAGAAGTTTTGGTAGCTGCATTCCCGAAATTAGAGGCATGTTAATATCCAGAAAAATTAAATCAATATTATTAGCCTGTAAATATTCAATAGCTTCTAAAGGGTTTCTAAAAGTTGCCTTTAAATTCATATATGGAATGTTGCATAGATGAATTTTAATAACGTCAATAGCGTCTGGCTCATCATCAATTATTACATATTCTACCATTATATAAAATATTAGTTTAGTTGAAGGTTTAGTTTAGCTGTAAAGTACTCTTTTTCGTCTGTTGTGCCAAAGGTGTGTTTATCAGGATAAAGAACTGTTAGTCGTTTTTGTAAATTATTAAGACCAAATCCAGAGTGGTTTTGAGCAAGTTCGCTTGTAGCCCTGTGAATAGTGTTTCTTACAGTAAACATTAGTTCTTCTTTTTGTGCATTTAGATTTATATCGATTACAGATTTTTTATTTGCATTTATTCCGTGTTTAATAGCGTTTTCAACTAACGGAATTAATAGCATTGGACTTATTTTAACTCCACTTGTTTTGCCAGTAATATTTAAATTAATCGACACGTCATCATTTTCTGCTATTCGTAATTTATAAACTGAAATAAAATTGTTAAGATGACCTATTTCTTTATCGAGTTCAATTTTTTCGCAATTGGTTTCGTATACCATGTAACGCATTAAATGCGATAGTTTGGCAATGCCATCAGATAATCGTGGAGCATCGTGTTTTAATGATTGTGAATAGAGGCTGTTAAGTACGTTGAATAAGAAGTGAGGATTAATTTGTGACTTTAAAAAGGCCATTTCGGTAGTTAATTTCTCTTCTAGAAGAATGTGTTTTTGTTTCTCGTTTTTAATCCAATATTTAATTAAAAAATATGATATACCTATTAGAAGTACAAAAAGGTTTAGATAGCTGTTGTATAATAGATGAGATAAAAAAGGTTCTTTTTCAGTCGAAAAATGGGCTCCAAGAAAATTGTAATCAACAAGAGTTTCAAAAATGTTTATCGAAAAGAATAGCCCGATAATTGACATTAATAAAACAGATTTCTTATTTACAAACCTCGAGAACAGCAAAAAAATAGTTGTATAAAACAATATCATACTACTAATGGTTCCAAATAAAACGGGCATCCAATATGGACCACTTTCACGTTTAAAATCCAATATTGTATATGTGTAATTTACAATTATAAAGAATCCTGTACTCCATATTATAAGGTGTATAAAGGCTTCAATAAGTTTCTTTATGTTCATTTTTTTTGCTAAAAATAAGTTTTATAAGGTTGTTTTACTACTATTTGGGACGGTATTATCTTTTGCTGTGATCAATTGGTTGATTTTTGTGAGATTTGTTGTTCAGTTTATTTTTCACATCATTATCACTAATCGTCACATTAATTTTCATTAGGCTAAATAAGCTTTTAAAATTGTTATTAAATATTTGATTTTTAATTAAAAAAAGCAAGAAATGAAAAGGACAATTTTATTAATCTTATTCTCAGTGTATGTATTAGGTTCTAACAGTCAGACCATTTCTGACAAAGAATTGAAGAAACAGATTGGCGATTTGCTAAATAGTTATTCGTTTTATAATAGATTTAGCGGAAATGTATTAGTTACTCGTAACAATAATGTAATTTTTGAAAAGAGCTATGGCTTTGCCGATATTGAAACAAAAAAGAAGAATACAAAAGGCTCTATTTTTGATATCTGTTCTGTTTCAAAATCTTTAACAGCTGTAGGTGTTATGAAATTAGTTGAACAAGGTAAGATTACCTTAGAGACACCTGTTTCGACTTTCTTTCCTGAATTTATTCCCGACTATTCGGGCAAAATTACTGTTCGCCATTTGTTAAATCATAGTTCGGGTATGGAGGCTAATATTGCTCGTAAAGACGAAAGTGGAAATGGATTAGTTATGCCCGATGAAAACCTTTTTACTCTTGAAGATATATTCGAAAAATTTAAAGGCACAAAGCTGAAATTTGAGCCAGGCAAAAGTTTTGAATACAATAATTTGGGTTATTTGCTACTAGCTCATATTATCGAAATTGTTAGCAAGCAGACTTATGCTAATTATATGACAAACGAAGTTTTTGAACCAGCAAATATGAAAAGTAGTGAGTTTGCTGCGTTTAAATATATTAACAAATGCTCTTATCCGCATGTGAATATTGGCGCTATAAATGTTATTAAGCATCAGGATAATTACCACCAATCGTGGATAATGGGGGCAGGAGGAATAAAGTCAACTACTAACGATTTATGCAAGTTTATGAATGCTCTCGAAAACGGAACAATACTTAAACCTGCTACTGTTGAAATGTTATTTTCGTTAACACAATCGTTAGATTTTAATAACGAAAAGTATGGCTTAGGTTGGGAAATAGGCGAAAAAGCAGGAGAAAAGTATATAAGACACAATGGAGGATATTATGGATATGCCTCTGTAATGGGTTTTTTACCTAATAGAAATATTAAAATTATTATACTTTCTAATTTGTCATCATCTTTTTCTGATGAAGAGTACAAGGGTAAACATTCGTTTATTGGTGAATTAAACAATAAAATAATCGATGCTATTCAAGGAAAAACTATCGAATGTTTACCCTTGCCAATAAATAAGAGTAGTAATATCTATTTATCATCGAAATATGATGTTGACGATAAACACAGTATTAAACTTTCGGCTTATGAAAATGATTTGTGGCTTGAAACAACAGGCTCTGAGCCATGGTCGGTGTTTACATATTCGTTCTCTAACGAACAACGAGAGGATAGTAAGGCTTACCAAATAGCTTTGAAATTTGCCAAAGCTATGAAAACTCAAAATTTGGACTCGCTTGTTAATTATGCCGATGATGAAATGAAAGATTTTTTGGGAACTGAGGCTGGTCTTGGTCAATTAAAAGGTTCGTGGAATTATTTTTTAAGTCAAAATGGTGAATTTAAGAGTTGTAATATTTATAAAATTACAGGTAAAAAAGTCAAAAACATTTATATCAGGTTTCATTTCGAAAAGTCGGATGTGGGAATAGCTTTGAGCTTTAATAGTAATAACTTAATTCAGGGATTGTTTTTAGATTCGGATGTTAAGACTTGTAATATAAAGAAGGTGAAATTAATACCAATTGGAGATAATGAATTCTTTATAAACGGATATCATTACAAAGGGATGCAAGATATAAAAATATCATTGCGTGATGATAAATTAATTTTAACTGATGGAGATGTTGTTTTTTCAGCTGTAAAAGCACTCTGAATTTAATATCGAGGCTTTACAGTTATATAGTACAGCCAACCTTACGTTGATTTAAGCTTATAACTATGGCACGAGCTTTTTTTTAGCTCGTGCCAAACTATTGTTGCACCACCAATGTGTTTGCAGTTTTTATCTTCTAACAAAATTAGTACAAACCTCTAGAATTTAATGTTTTCTATAATATCTGTAGCTGTAAGTCTCTAATAAAGTGCCACAAAGTGAAAAAATAACTCCCTTTTATTTTAGTTTTTTATAAACGTTACTGTTACATTAGTAGGCCAAAAAAAATAACGCCAATATATAAAGCAGATATAGAGAATGGCTTTTATTTGCGAGTTGGTGCTTATGCATTATACTAAAATTAATTACCAATGAAGAAATCATTATTAACACTTAGTCTTATTTCAGTTCTATTCTTTAGTTGTTCTAAAGATGATAATACTCCTAATAACAAGTTTATTGAAACAAGTTGGATAGCCGATGATGATATTGCAAGTGTAATCTATGGGAAAGGTTGGTACTTCAACAATAGAATTCATAAGTGAAAGTGAATGTCAAGAAATTAATTATATTCCTTCAGGTATTTTTTCAGGAACAGACGTTGAAAAAGGGACTTATACTTATAATGGGAATACCGTAACTTGGACTGTAGGTAAAATAACAATCACAGGGACACTTTCAGGTTCAATACTGAATACAGATATGGGTACTCTTGCAGGAGGGAAAAGAGTATATAGAAAAAATCAATAAAACACAAAGCGCTATCATTTAGTCCAAAATAATTCAGCCGAGCTAATAAAAGCCTTGGCTGAATCGACTACTCACAATAGTCCAAGCTTTCAAAGTGCTGGCTCTTGATTCTTTTTAGTTTACACAAAAGTTAAATTCTTTCTGTAGCTCGTGCCAAACATCTAGCGCGTCATATAATTTTTCAGGCACTAAAAACATTGCAGGCGGCAACAAACTAATAAGTTATTAGTCTTCTAATAACAAATAACTAAGCTCTAACAACCAAAGCCTCCCGACTTTCATTGTTGAAAACCTTCCCGCCTTAATTATACTTCTTACCTCAATTACTTTATCTCTAAAGTGGCCAAAACAAGATTCTCTTTTCGGCGGGTTAAGTAAAAGTAACGGCAATAGTAGAGAGTAGCGGCAACGAACAGTCCAACAGGGAAACCAAACCATATACCAATTTCGCCATATCCCCAAATAAAAGCCGAGGCATAGCTAAACGGAATTGCTACCAAGAAGTACGAAACAAAAGTAAAAAACGAAGGTATATTAGCATCGGCAAGTCCGCGAAGCGAACCGGCAATAATAATTTGTATCCCATCGAAAAGCTGAAAGAAGGCGCAAACAACAAGCATTTGTGCGGCAAGGTTAATAACCTCAACATCGGCAGTAAATATTTGTGGAAGAATATTTCGTGCACCGATGAACAAACTCATTGATATTACCGAATATGCAAGCATAATATGAAGTCCACTCTCGGTAGCTTCTTTTATTCCTTTTAACGAATGTTTGCCGCGGTAGTGCGACACTCTAATCATTGTTCCCGAGCCAAGTCCTTGGTAAATCATAAAACCTATTGTTGTAAGGTTTATGGCAATCTGGTGAGCTGCCATTCCTAGTTCGCTGGCCCATCCCATCATAATGGCGCAAAAGCCAAAAGCAAAAGCTTCCATAATCATCTGTCCTCCCATAGGAATACCAAGCTTAGTAATCTCTTTAATTTTTGCTATAGATATTAATTCGGTAGATAGAGCCTTTTTAAAAGGAGCAAACAGCGAATGACGGTAGAAAACCACTATAAAAGCACCAGCCATAACAATTCTCGAAATTAGTGTCCCAACACCAGCGCCGGTAAGTCCCATTTCGGGAGCACCAAGTTTTCCGAACATAAAAATGTAGTTTCCAATAATGTTAACCACATTAGAAATAAGCATTATGTTCATGGCTATTTTGGTGTTGCCTATTCCTTCGGCAAACTGCTTGAAGTTAAAGAAAATCATCATCGGGAATATCGATAACAACAGGGTTATCATGTAGTTTATCGAAGGTTCGATTACCGATTGCGGCTGCCCCATATAAGGCATTAGAAATGTTATTACAGTAAGTGTAGCAACCAAAAACAGACCCATTAACGAGTTTGTAATAAGACCGTTTTTAAACCACGAGTTTATCTGTTTAATGTTTTTGCTTCCAAACTCTTTTCCAACCAAAGGGGTAAGAGCAAACGAGAAGCCCATGCCTAAAAATATTATTATTGAGAACAGAGTATTTGTAAACGACGCCGAGGCTAGTTCTGTTCTACCTAGCTGACCAATCATAATATTATCAACAAGGCCAACGGTAATTTGCCCCAGCTGGGCAATTATAACCGGAATACTAAGCGTTAATGTTTTTGTGTAGTTTATTTTGTATTTATCCCACATAGTTTTTTGGTAATCTGTACAGTTAAAAAAAAGAAACCGCATAGTCACTATGTTGCAAAATAAAATTCAGATGAAAATTACCTTAGCGTTGTTTCGTATAAGCGGTTTAATTATGGTACGAAGGTAATAACAAATAATATGTACAGATTTTTTTTTTGATAATCAGAAAATGGAGTTTCCGCAGTAAGTAGTAAAAAGCTCAAGTGCTTTTGTGCCAACCAGCGAGTTTCCTGTTTTGTCTAGTCCTGGCGACCAAACTGCAATTGTCATTTGGTTAGGTATAACCGCAACAATACCGCCGCCAACACCACTCTTAGCAGGTAATCCTACCTCGAAAACAAATTTACCAACAGCATCGTATGTTCCGCAGGTAAGCATTATTGAGTTTATTCGCTTTGTTTGACTAACGGTGGTAATTGTTTCGCCAGTTATCGATTTGCCTCCGTTTGACAGAAACGAAAAAGTACGAGCCAAATCTAAACAGTTCATGGCAATTGAGCAGTGGTTAAAATATACATCAACAACCTTATTAACATCGTTTTTAATATTGCCAAAGCTCTTCATAAAGTTTACCAGAGCCAGATTGCGATATCCGTGTTCTTGTTCGCTTTTTTCTACAACAGGATCTACCTGAATGTTGTTATTTCCGCTTAAATCGCGAAAAGTATTAAGAATTTGGCATTTGGCATCGGGGTTAAGCGATATAAGATTATCGGTAATAACCAAAGCACCAGCATTGATAAACGGATTACGTGGAATACCATCTTCGTATTCTAGCTGAACAAGCGAATTAAATGGGTTTCCCGATGGTTCAACGCCAACAAATTTATTTAAGATTTTAGTGTTGGCAGTATGTGCCATTGTAAGAGTAAGAAGCTTTGAGATACTCTGAATAGAAAAGTTTTCTTCATAGTCGCCAAAGCAAAACTCTTCGCCACTGTTAAGTCTAACAACAATTCCATACTTATCTATCGGAACTTGCGATAGGGCGGGGATGTAGTCGGCAACTTTTCCTTTGTTAAGAAGAGGTTTAACCTCGGCATAAATATCTTCTAAAATCTTCTTGTAGTCCATTGTTGTGAAATTTTGCGCAAGTTAGTTTAAAATAGCTGATTTTAGAATAGTAGTTATGTTGATAACATATATTTGCGCTATTCAGCTATTTAAACATTGTATTTTTTAAGAGTAAAAACAACCGATGTACCTTTGTTTATTGTGCTGTTGATTTTAATATTACCACCATTTTTTTCGATAAACTCTTTACAAAGAATAAGTCCTAATCCCGATCCTTTTTCGTTATCTAACCCAGGAGTTATGTGGTGATAATCAACTTTAAATAAGTTTTTTATATGAGCTTCTTTTATTCCTATTCCCGAATCGATTACCGAATAGTGAATAAATTGGTTATTGCATCGGGCCGATAGCTTAATGCAACCATTGGCAGGGGTAAATTTTACAGAATTCGAAAGTAAATTACGAACTACGGTTTTAATCATATTTTCATCGGCAAAGGCAATGCAGTTATCGTCAATATCTATTTTTAAGCGAATCTGTTTCTGATCAATTTTCCTATTAATAAGCTCTATATTTTCTCGTGTAATCGACAGTAAATCTATTTGTGTTGGTTTGTAAGCTATATCGCCAATTTGCGTAGACGACCAATCTAGAAGATTTTCTAAAAGGTTGTAGGTGGTTTGCGATAATTTATTTAGCTCTTTAATAAAGTTTTTAGTCTGCTCGCGGTCTAATTCTTCGAAATTGTTGAGAATAACGTTTGTTGAACCAGCTAATGTGCTTATTGGATTGCGTAAATCGTGAGCAATAATTCTAAAGAACTTTGTTTTTGTAGCATTACTTATCGATAGTTTATCGCGTTGATCTTGAATTTCTCTTTCGGCAAGTACCAATTCGGTTATATCAGTATCGATGGCAATAAGGTTAAAGCTGTTTTTTTCGTCGCCAGCAACATGAGTAAGAGTTGTTTGTACCCATTTGTCTTTTCCGCTTCGTGTTTTAGTCTCGAATCTGTATATAACCGATTTTTTGTCTTCTATACACGACATAATACTCTCTTTGATGTTTGGATTTTGGCTACTACTAATAATATTGCTGTCTTTTTCGGCAATGTACTGATCAATAGTATATCCATACATTCGGGTAAAACCTTCATTAATCCATTCAATATCTCCGTCTTTGTCGAAAATGGCAATAGAGTTATCTGTTTCGCTAGCTACCTTCGATAGTTTTACTAATTCCAGATTTGCTTTCTTAAGCATTTTAGCCTGTTTCGCTATCTCGTTTTTTTGTCTATTAAGTATTTCGTTTTTTTCTTTAATACCTTCGTAAGCATCTTTTATATGTTCCGATTGAACTAACAATTCTTCTTTCTGATTTGATATCTCTTGTGTACGTTCTGATACTAGCTTCTCGAGTTTGTTTTTCTCATTTATTAAGCGACGAGTGTATTGTTTAACCACTAGAATTATAAAAAGAAAACCAGCAATAACATATCCAAGGTAGGCTACAACTGTTCTGTACCAAGGTGGTTTTATTACAAAAATAAATTGTGCTATTGAGCTCTCAATTTTATATAAATTTCGGGCTTTTACTTTAAAGGTATATTTGCCTTCGGGTAAATTTGTGTACTCCTTTTTGTTTTCGGTAGTCCAGTCGGACCATTTTTCGTTATAGCCATCGAGCAGATAGCTGTATTGGTTTTTATTTTCACATTCGAAGTATGGCAGCGAATAGTTAAATGTTACAGAGTTGTAATCGAATTTTAGTCTTGTTCCAATGTCAACTTTCGAACTTGAATCTAATTGGCAAGTAGTTTTAGAAGAGTCGTTAGTGTGACACGGCTGAGTAAAGTTTGTGCCGTTAAATAATATAGAGTCTTTAGCATTTACTTTTCTGATAATTACTGGTGGAATAGCAAATAAATCTCTCTTATATGAGTTTCGGTATCGAAAAGTACCTTGTGTGGCTCCAAACCAAAAGCTAGTGTCTTTGTCGGAGGTTACATATTTAACAGATGTTAAGTCTTCATATATTCTATATTCTGATAAAATATCTATCTGTGAATTTTGTTCAGAAGCAATTGTGTCTGGAGTAGTATTAGAAGGTATACTGTATTGGTTGAAAATTTTTAATGAGTCGTTGAAATAGTAAAAGTTGTTTTTTGATTTGAAAAGAATTTTGTTCTTATAGTTTATAAAGTCTATCGATTTTAACGATGGTATTCCGCTAGAGGTATCATAAAATTCAACAGTAATACTGTCTTTAATAGAAGCAAAAGGTTTTTTTATTCTGTAAAGGCCTTTAAAATTTGCGCTTAGCCATAAATTACCGATAGAGTCTTCTGCAATGTCAATTATTTTGGCATTTATATTGAATTGTTTACCTAGGTTTTTCCACTTACCATTATTGTAATTTATTATAGCAACACCATCGGTTAATCCTAATATAAGTTTCGAGGGCTCTTTTTTGTGTTGATACGATTTTATTATCTCGTTGTAATTGGTTATTTGTTTCGATTTGTTGTCTATTATCTGATGAAGACCTTGATTTGTATTTGTAATTAGAATGATGTTTTTATCTCTATCCTTATTAGATTCTGTTTTATTGTTTGATTTTGCCGGAGGTTGAAAATATAACAATCCCCATGCTTGCTCAAAAGTGCAATCAACAGGATAAAAAGAACTAACAGAAAAGTTGTTATTGTCTGATTTTTTATCGGTAAAGTAAACTCCTGAACCAGTAGAAACATAGATTTTGTTATTAATTTGTGCAACATCTGTAATGTTGCCGTTTATACCACATTTATCGTTCCAAAATCTGTATGGCGACGATAATTCTACCTTACTAATACCATTTGCTAAAGCCAACCAAAGGGAGTTGTCTTTTTGATAATACATAAACTGCACTGTGCTTTTTATTCCCAATACATCGCTATTAATAACATCTGTAACCTCCCAATTTTTGTCTATTATTAATGTATTACCGAAGATGGTGCTTAAGGCAAATCTGTCGTCGTCAATTTTAATACCGTGATAAAAATTGTTAGTTGTAAAGTAGTTGTTTAAATTCTTCGCTTTTTCTGAGATGTCTGATAACGATTCAATTGTTTTACTATAGCAGTCTTTGTTGTTGTATATGTAAAAGCCATTTCTTCTGGTGCATATTAATAGTTTGTTGTCAAACTCAAGTATTGAGTGAATTTTTTTGTCAGAAAAAAAATCTCCCTGTTTAATTAATTTTAGTGAGTCGTTCTCTAGTTTCATTAAACCTTCACCCATATTCTGTATGTAGTACGAATTACCAATTTTATAACTTAAATAGAATTGTTTTTTATGATTCTCCCAATATTTGAGTGAATTGTTTACATATCGTATAATATAGTTGTCGGTAAGAAAATATACACTATCCGAAAAGCAGTGAACATCCCATATCTCACCTAAATTTTTATGTTTATCGTCGAGTAGGTGAGTAAGTGAATTATACGATAAATCGCCACTCTTATTGGGGGCGAAAAAACCTAGTTCGTTAAAAGCACCAGCATACAGAGTGTTGTTGCTATCGAAGTCCAAGGCTCGTACTGTTGAGTTGTTAGATACACGAATTAATCGCCACGACGATCCATCATACTCTAGTACTCCTGCATTGTTTCCAAAATATAGTACTCCTTGTTTATTTTGAGCTATTGCCCAATTCTGAGGAGATTCATTGTACTCTTTTGGAGTGTAGTATTTAGATAATATTAGCCCTCGCTCTTGGGCATAGATAACTGTCGAAAAAAATATTCCGAAGAGTAAAGTTGTAATAATATTTTTATTGAAAATCTTTACCATTAATTAAAATCGCTATTACTATGGTTTTCTAAAGCCTCAATAACTATATCTTTAAATTTTCTTCCTATGGGAAGTTCTTTATCGCCTACCTCAATTCCCGATAGGCTGTACGAATCAATTTTATCAATAGCTACAATAAATGAACGATGTATTCTTAAAAACTTGTTTGTATTGTTTATTGATTCAAAAAAGCTGAGTTGTTGTTTTGTTATTACTGTTTTTTCGGTTGTTACAACTTTGGCATAATCTTTAATACTTTCTAAGTATAATATATCCTTCAGATATACTTTTACCATCTTTTTATTCTCTTTTAAGTATAAAAAGTCGTTCTGTTGTTCATTAGTAGCTCTAACATTATTTTTGTTTTTCGATTCAACAACTCTATTAATGCCTTTTAATAATCTATCGAAAGTTATAGGCTTTAAAATATAGTCGTCAACATTTAAATCGAAACCTTCAACAGCAAAGTTTTTGTTGGCTGTAGTAATTATTACTGAGGGTTTATTGATTAAAGTTTTAAGGAAGTCGATACCTGTAATATTTGGCATTTCTATGTCTAAAAATAGAAGATCAATTTGGTTCTCTTTTAAAAATTGGTAGACGGGAATAACGTTTTCAAATTTTCCTACTACTTCAATAAAAGGTATCTTTTTTAGATAGTCTTCAATTATAGCAATAGCTAACGGCTCATCATCCACTATAACGCACCTTAGGTTCATAAATAGTTCAAAATTTGGTTATCAGTTTGTGTAATATTTAGAATTATATCGGGGGTTAATTTACGAATAAGTTTGATAAAAGACGGGTTGTTGTTGATTAAAATATAAATAGAGGTGTAGTTTGTTATTTGTGGGTTGCAAATTGTTGTTGGTCGACAGCCGAAAAATGTAAGGTTGTTATATGCTATTTTCCCCTCGATATTTCTAATTAATTAATAAAAAAAACATTGTTATGAGAAAGTTTACTCTATTAGCTTTTCTTTTTATAAGCTTTAGCATGTTTGCTCAAAAAGGGTTTGTTAACCCAGCAGCTAAATATGCCGAAATGCTTGGTTACGATTTCCAAATCTCTAAAGTTAGAGGTGCTGGTGAAGAGGGTTTAGTTAAACTACCCGATGGAACAACAGTTAATGCTTGGGATTTCTTTAAAGGTAAAGTTGCTCAGGATTATTCGTATGGTGCTCGCTATGGATACGAGACAGAAACAGAGACTGTAACAGAAAATGGTTACACAACAGAGAGAGCTGTTTGTATTCGTGTTGTAAGAGGAAATCAAGAACGAATCCCTTTGCTTGACCTAATGGAAATGAATGGCGATCCGCTTATTACTAAAGAGAATAGAACTCTATCTGAAACGCACAACGATGCAAAAGTTGATCCTAACTTTACAGTAAGTAGATCTTTACCTGCTTCTTTCGACTGGAGAAATAAAGATGGTCATGCATATATTGGAACACCTAGAAACCAGGGTACTTGTGGTGCTTGTTATTCGTTTGGTGCTGCTGCTGCTGCCGAGGGTGCTTACAATTTAACTACAGGAAGTGTAGATGGTAATACTGCCGACTTCTCTGAGGCTTATATAGCTTGGTGTTTAAGTAAGATGTCTGCCTATAGTAGTCACTTTAGTGGTTGTAATGGTGCCGACTACGATTATATGGAGCTTCAAGCTTTAGTTGATGTAGGTATTGTTGACGATCAGTATTTCCCATATACAATAACTGCAACACAAAATTGTCCAGCGGCTGCAACAAATGCTCCTAAGACAAAGTTTGCTAGTTGGAACCGTGTTCCTTGTTCGGATGTTGCTGCTATTAAAACAGCAATTATGACTTATGGTGTTGTTGATGCTGCTGTTTATGTATCAACTGCCTTCCAAAATTATTCGGGTGGTGTATATTCAGATGCTAGCACTTCTTGTTCTGCTAACCCTTGTTACAATACAACTACAAACCATGCTATTTCGCTTGTTGGTTGGGGTAACGATCCTGTTAAGGGCGATTACTGGATTCTTAGAAACTCTTGGGGTAGCACTTGGGGCGAAGGTGGTTATATGCGTTTAGCTGCTACTTCGGCTCGTATCGCGTGTTCTGTTTGTTATATGACTTATGCTTCAACAGATACTCAAGCTCCTACAGCTCCTGCTAATCTTACATCTTCTAATATTACTAATAATTCGGTTTTATTAAGCTGGTCGGCATCTACCGACAATGTTGGTGTAACAGGTTACGATGTTTATAGAAATGGTTCTTTACTTACTACAACATCAAATAACTCATTTAATGTAACAGGTTTGTCGGTTGCTACAGCTTATTCATTTTACGTGAAAGCTAAAGATGCTGCAGGTAATGTTTCGTCGGCAAGTAGTACTATTAATGTTACTACTACTGGTACTGTTGATACACAAGCTCCAACAGCTCCAACAAATTTATCATCGTCAAATGTTACTGCAACTTCTGTATCGTTAAGCTGGACTGCTTCTACCGACAATGTTGGTGTAACAGGTTACGATATTTACAGAAATGGTTCTAAGTTGACTTCTGTTACAGCTACTTCGTACAATGTTACTGGTCTTGCTGCTTCTACAGCTTACTCATTTTATGTGAAAGCTAAAGATGCTGCTGGTAATATTTCGGTAGCTAGTAGTACTATTAATGTTACTACAGATGTAATTGTTGCAAGTTACTGTGAATCTAAAGGAAACGACTATAGCTACGAGTGGATTTCGAGTGTTAAGATAGGTTCGTTTGTAAATACAAGTGCTGGTAATGGCTATTCTGACTTTACTAATAAAGTAATCAAC
The DNA here is from genome assembly GCA_016926405.1 of Bacteroidales bacterium. Lineage (GTDB taxonomy): Bacteria > Bacteroidota > Bacteroidia > Bacteroidales > UBA6680 > UBA6680. The sequence continues at coordinate 4,807 of JAFGOQ010000119.1, read as the reverse complement.
TTAACAAAAGGCGAGGCTGTAAATGTTGAACTTATCCCTGCATTTAAGAGCACTGCTTATAACGAATATTGGAAAATTTGGGTTGACCTTAATGGTGATAAAGATTTCGACGATGCTGGTGAATTAGTTTTTGATGCTGGTTCGTTAAGCAAAACAACAGTTACAGGTTCACTAACTATTCCTACTGGAGCTACTGCTACAACTACTCGTATGCGTGTTTCTATGAAATACAATGCTGCTCAAACAGTTTGCGAAGCGTTTGGTTACGGTGAGGTTGAAGATTATACTGTTAATTTATCTACTGCTATTGTCGATACACAAGCTCCAACTGTTCCTGCTGGTTTAGTTGCAACAAATGTTACAACATCAAGTGCTACTATTTCGTGGAATGGTTCTACCGATAATGTTGCAGTAACAGGTTACGATGTTTACAAAGATGGTTCGTTATTAGGAACTACTGCTACTACTAGCTACAATGTTACAGGCTTAGTTAAAACAACTACTTATGCCTTTACTGTTAAGGCTAAAGATGCTGCTGGAAATATTTCGGCTGCTAGTAATGCATTAAATGTTACAACTCTTACTCCTCAATTAGATTATTGTGCTTCGAATGGTAAAAACTCTAGTTACGAGTGGATTGATCTTGTTCAACTTGCCGAGATTAATAATGCAACAGGAGACGATAGTGGTTATAAAGATTACACTGCTCAAACAGCAACTATTGCAATTGGTTCTACCGAGAGAGTTACTGTAAGTTGCGGCTTTAAGAGCTCTACTTATACCGAGTTCTGGAACGTGTGGATTGATTATAACCAAGATGGTGTTTTTGCCGATTCGGAGAAGGTAATGACAGGTTCTTCAAGTTCTTCTGCAAATTTATATAACGATTTTAATGTGCCAACCGATGCTGCTTTGGGAAATACTAGAATGAGAGTTTCTATGAAGTATAATGCAGATGGTACTTCGTGCGAGTCGTTTTCGTATGGCGAGGTTGAAGACTACACAGTAAATATTGTTGCAACTAAAAATACTGGTGCTGGTAATAATTACTCAAACGATGCTATTGCTCTAGGTTTCGAGGCTCCATCAAAAATTGCCTCGGTATATCCTAATCCAACAAATGGTTTGGTTAGTATTACTCTTAATGGCGATGTTACTGCTCCAATTCGTGTTTACTCGCAGGTTGGTCAGTTAGTAAAAACTATCATGCCAAACAATAGAACTATAAATATCGATTTGACAGAATACTCAAATGGTGTTTATACAATTAAAATTCCAACAGAGAAAGGTAGCGAGGCTTATAAAGTAGTTAAGCTATAATTTTGTTTTTTTAGTCTATTATAAGATGGCCTCCTGTTATGGGAGGCTGTCTTTATGTTTATGTAGTAATTAAATCTTATAACAACCCTTTTGTAACAGCGCAAATATTGTCTGTTTATATTGAATACCTGAGCAAGTTGTTTTACGGTGGTTGTTAATTGTTATATGTCGACGAAGATTGATATTAATGCTACTTTATGATAAATTATTCATGTTTATTAATCACTAATATTTAATAATTATGAGAAAATTGACACTAATTGCTCTTGCAGTTTTTTTAAGCATTTCGATGTTTGCACAAAAGGGTTTTGTTAATCCTGCTGCAAAATATGCCGAGATGCTTGGTTACGATTATCAAATTACCAAAGTAAGAAGTGGTGATGTTGGTATGGTTAAACTACCCGATGGAACAACTGTTAATGCTTGGGATTTCTTTAAAGGTAAAGTTGCTCAAGATTATTCTTATGGTGCTCGTTACGGCTATGAAACCGAAACAGAGACTGTAACAGAAAATGGTTACACTACCGAAAGAGCCGTATGTATTAGAGTAAATAAGCGTGGTGCGCAAGAACGCATTCCTTTACTCGATTTAATGGAGATGAATGGCGATCCGCTTATTACTAGCGAGAACCGACGTTTGTCTGAATTTCATACCGATGCTAAAGTAGACCCTGATTTTACTGTTAATAGATCTACTCCATCTTCTTTCGACTGGAGAAATAAAGATGGTCATGCATATATTGGAGCACCTAGAAACCAGGGTACTTGTGGTTCGTGTTACTCTTTTGGTGCTGCTGCTGCTGCCGAGGGTACTTATAATGTTGCTACAGGAAGTTACGACAGTAATGCTGCCGACTTCTCTGAGGCCTACATTGCTTGGTGTTTAAGTAAGATGCCTGCTTATAGCAGTCATTTTAGTGGTTGTAATGGTGCCGACTACGATTATATGGAGCTACAAGCTTTAGTTGATGTTGGTATTTGCGACGAGTCGTACTATCCATATACAACAACTGCAACACAAGACTGTCCTGCTGCTGCTACTAATGCTCCTAAGACAAAGTTTGCTAGTTGGAATCGTGTTCCTTGTTTAGATATCGATGCAATTAAAACTGCTATTATGACTTACGGTGTGGTTGATGCTGCTGTTTATGTGTCTACTGCTTTTCAGAATTATACCGGTGGAGTTTTTTCAGATGCTAGTACTTCTTGTAATGGAAGTCCATGTTACAATACAACAACAAATCATGCTATATCGTTAGTAGGTTGGGGTAACGACGCTACTTATGGCGATTACTGGATTTTAAGAAACTCTTGGGGTAGCTCGTGGGGCGAAGGTGGATATATGAGAATTCAAGTGGCTTCGGCACGTGTTGCTTGCTCGGTTTGTTATATGACTTATGTTAACGACGGAACAACAGTTCCTACTGTTTCTACAAATAATGTTACTTCAGTAGCCGATTTATCTGCTACTTGTGGTGGTAATATTACCGACAATGGTGGTGCTACAATTACTGCTAGTGGTGTTGTTTATGCTAAAACTGCAGCTCCAACATTAGCTACTGGTACTGTTGTTAATTCTTCGCCTTTGGCAACTTCTGGTTCGTATACTTTAAATATGACTGGATTAACATCGGGTACAAATTATTATGTTCGTTCGTTTGCTACTAATAGTAAAGGAACAGCTTATGGTGCCGAGAAATCGTTTACTACAACTGGTGATCCTCAAATTGAATATTGTACATCGCAAGGTAAAAACTCTACTTATGAGTGGATTTCGGGTGTTGAAATAGGTTCGTTTACTAATACAAGTGGGGCTTCAAATTATACCGATTTTACTAGTAAAACGGTTAATATGGCTGCTGGTACGGATTATGCAGTAACTCTTACTCCTGATTTTTCGGGAACCGCTTATAACGAATATTGGAAAATTTGGGTTGACCTTAATAAAGATGGCGATTTTGACGATGCTAACGAGTTAATTTTTGATGCTGGATCGTTGAGTAAAACTGTTGTTACTGGTACTGCTACTATTCCTGCTGGTACTGCCGCTGTTGTAACTCGTATGAGAGTGTCTATGAAATACGATGGTGCACAAGCTGCTTGCGACGAATTTAGCTATGGCGAGGTAGAAGATTATACAGTTAATATTACTTCTGGTTCGGGAAATATTGCTCCTACTGCAAACGCAAATGGTGTTTATAATGGTGTTGAAGGAGCTGCTATTAACTTTAGTAGTGCCGGCTCAACCGATTCTGATGGAACAATAGCTAGTTACTCTTGGTCATTTGGCGATGGCGCAACAAGTACAGCCGCTAATCCTTCGCATACTTATGCTTCAGCTGGTACTTACAATGTTTCGTTAACTGTAACCGATAATAGCGGTGCTACAGATATCGATCAAACAACTGCAGTTATTACTTCTGGTGGTTCGGGCGACGAGGTTGAGTTAGCTTACTCTACTTTTGAAGATGGATTTGGTATCTGGACTGATGGTGGAAACGATTGTTCGCTATACACTTCCGGAGTATATGCTTTTGAAGGCAATAACGCAGCAAATATTCAAGATAATTCGGGAGTTGCTTCGTCGTTCTATTTAACAAATGGTATCGATGTTAGTACACCTGGTTTTGTACAGATAGTTGTTGAGTTTAATTTCTATGCTTATAGTATGGAGACTGGCGAAGATTTCTGGTTGCAGTATTACGATGGATCATCGTGGACAACTATAGCTACATATACAAGAGGTACAGATATCGATAATAATACATTCTATGCTGCTACTGTTAATATTTATAAGTCGGATATTAATTTCCCTACTGGAATGAAGTTAAGATTTATGTGCGATGCTAGTGGAAATAGCGATGATGTTTATATCGATAATATTAAGATTATTGGTAAAACAGTAAGAACTCTTGAACGCGAGCCTAGACCAGGTGAATTGCCATCTCCTGAGCATACAGGTGCTGGTTCACTTGAGCCTCTAAGAAGAATGGTTGTATCAGACGATAGAGTGATAATTTTCCCTAACCCTGTTCAGGACGAGTTAATTGTTAAGGTAGCTTTAGAGAATGTTGATATGAAGATTATTAACTCTTCGGGAGCTGTTGTTAAGGTTATGCGTTTACTAGAGACTGTTAACTCTATTGACGTTTCGAACTTACCTAGTGGGGTTTATATGGTTTACATTGAAAACGACGATGAGCCAATAGTTGAAAGATTTATTAAGCAATAAATCGATTGATTAACAATATTATTTATAGCCCATGGTTTTATGCCATGGGCTATTTTTTTGTAGTTCTTGTTGGTAGAGTATGGGTGTATAGAAGTGCCTCAGTATTTCACCCTGCGTTGAGATGACTACGGGGTTGTAAAGTTAGTATTTGGCATATTTATATGCCGTTTTTTAAAAATAAAGCTCTAAGACGCCCTAATGATACTGCTAATTGCGGTTCCATATACTAAATACTGCCGTTCAAAAGCTCTAACT
>JAFGOQ010000118.1 GCA_016926405.1 Bacteroidales bacterium | reverse complement strand
TCTAAGCTCTGAAATGCAAAAGAAAAGAGAGGGCGAAATTGTACAAAAAGAGAGAAATATTAAAAATCTTCAAAAAAAATATTTTGGTCAAGATGGAGAGCTTTTCAAAAAACGCGAAGAGCTTATTAAACCTATACAAGATCAGGTTTTTGAAGCTGTTTCGGATATTTCGCAAGAAGAAGGTTACTCTTTTGTTTACGATTTAGCTAGCGGAGTGCAGATGCTTTACACAAATCCAAGACTTGATAAAAGCGATCAGGTTTTGATGAAATTAGGATACAAATAATAAATATAAACTTAAAAAACAGAAAAAATGAAAAAAGGACTTACTCTTATTTTATTGTCAATTTTGATTTCTACTTCGGCTACTTTTGCACAAAAGAGTCTTAAAATTGGTCATATTAATGGTCAAGAAGTTATTGCTATGATGCCAGAAAGAACTGAAGCTGAAAACCAGATTAAAGCTTTTGGCGAGCAACTTGGTAAAGACATTGAGTCGCTTCAAGTTGAGCTTAACAACAAAATCAATGATTATCAGAATAACGAAAAAAACTATACTGATTTAATCAAGAAATCAAAAGTTGAAGAGATTCAAAATCTTCAGGCACGTATTCAAGAGTATCAAAAAAATGCTCAACAAGAGTTTCAAAAGAAAGAAGGCGAATTAATGAAGCCTATTATTGAGAAAGCTCAAAATGCAATTAAAGAAGTTGCTAAAGCGAATGGTTACACTTACATTTTAGACATCTCGGCTGGTGGAGTTTTATACCAAGCTGACGATGCTAGTGATATTATGCCTTTAGTAAAAGCTAAATTAGGAATTAAGTAATCACAATTTTTTATACTTTTGAAAGGCTATCAATTACTGATAGCCTTTTTACTTTTTACAATTTATGAACAACAACCCTATAGGTATTTTCGACTCTGGTTTAGGTGGTCTTTCGGTTTGGAAAGAGGTATTAACTATGCTTCCAAACGAATCGACAATATATTATGGCGATAGTAAAAATGCGCCTTATGGTTCAAAATCAAAAGAAGAGATTATTGAATTAAGCACAGCAATTACCGATTTTCTGATATCAAAAGGATGTAAAATTATTATTGTTGCTTGCAATACAGCAACAGCTGCGGCCATTAAAACTCTGCGCGAGAAATACAATATTCCGTTTATTGGAATGGAGCCTGCTGTTAAACCTGCCGCCGAAAAAACAATAACAAAAAACATTGGTGTTATTGCTACCGAAGCTACATTAAAAGGAAACCATTTTAAACAGACAACCGAAAAATATTGCCAAAACGTAAATGTTTTTACTCGTGCTGCAAATGGTTTGGTTGAAATTGTTGAGAAGAATTTAATAGATGAACCAGAAACCAAGACTCTTCTAAATAAATACATTACTCCATTACTTGAAAAAAATATCGATCAGCTAGTTTTAGGATGCACCCACTACCCTTTTCTGCAAACCAAAATTGAGGAGATAATTGGTAATAATGTAAATATTATAAATCCAGCGTTGGCTGTTGTTGCTCAGGCTAAACGAGTGTTAGAGAATAACCAGCTTAATACCAATTTGGAAAAAGCTACGCATAAACTTTACACATCGGGAAAAATTGAGAATATGATTTGTGTAGTCAATCAAATTTCAACCAATTTAAACATAGAAATTAAACCCATTTTATAGCTTTCGCAAAACTATACAACCAATTTATAATCTTAGCTGGTGAACTTTTTAATTGGTTTGCCATTTTTTTTGATTTGTATTAATTGAAAGGATAATCCAAATTAACAACAACCGTTAGGTGTAGATTTAAACACATTGTTAATCACAATTTCTCAAAAAAACACTATCATTTTTTTGTCAAACAAACAAAACCAAAAAGTCTGAAAAGTGCAATTTTAGCATTCAAAAAACCCAGTAAAATCGGGCATTTCAGAAGGGGTGAAAAATCATACCTATGGAAAAAAAATTTCATACCTATGAAAATATTTTTTCATACCTATGATTTTTTATTTTCATACCTATGAAAATTTGGCTCCATAAGGATGAAAAAAAAGAGGCTTCAATAAGGAGATTTTTTTTCATAAATAAGAGAGTAAAAAAACAGCGATAAAAAGATGTATTTTCTTAGTTTACTATAAAACAAACTCCTATACATATACTTATTCTCATAGTCTGTTTTAACGACATCGAATTTAAAGAACAAAAAACAACCTCAGTTTATTATATAACCACTATTAAAAAGCAAAACAGGTTTTGCTTTTTAATACAAAACCTGTTGCCGATAAATAATACGAGTATATTATTTCAATTTTACGAATAAGCTTTCTGCAATCATTAAACTATTAATCAATAATTACTATTTCAGAAATAACTTCCATAACTTTTTTATAGACAGCATTAACACCACAATACCTATCTTCTGATAATTCGACAGCCTTTTTTAGTTTGTCGATAGGTAAATTTGTGCCTTTAAACTGATATATTATATGAATCTTATTGTACTGTTTAGGATGCTCATCGGTTAAATCACCTTCAACTTTAACATTAAACGAATCTATATCGACCCTCATTTTTTTTAAAATAGAAATAACATCCATTCCAGTACAACCTGCAAGAGCAACCAACATAAAAGGTTTAGGACGTGGGCCTAAATCGTTACCTCCAACACTCTGATCGGCATCAAGCATAATTTTATGACCATTAACATGAGCTTCAAAAGCCATATCTTTTACCCAATCAACCTTAACTTCTTGTTTTTCCATATCTAAAAGTTTTTACTATTACAGACTGAATATACGCCAATAATTACACAATATATATAGCAATTTTATCGACGCGACATCATTGCTGCTATACCACCTCCATTTTTAACATTATTATAACCTCGCTGCTTTAATACTTGTTGAGCATAAGCCGAGCGAGCCCCCGAAGCACAATAGACTATTATTTCTCGATTCATATCACTTCCAAGATCTCCATTATTTGCCATAATATCGTCTAACGGAATATTAACAGCATTAGGGAATGCTCCTGAATAAAATTCTCCAGCAGTTCTAACATCTACAATAATTGTTGAATTTTGATCTTTAGGCTTATCTTCTTTTTTCTCTTCTTTCTGAATAATCTCTTCTGATATAGATTTATTCTCTATAGGTAATATATCTATTTCTATATTCTGAAATCCTGTATTAATAATAGCGAAGCGTTGTAAAGAAGTATGTCCACCAGATATATTCGTTACATTTTTAAATCCAGCGCCAATAAGAGTTCTTAAAGCCTGATGTCCTTCTTTTCCAATTTCATCGTAAACAATAATATGTTTATCAGAAGGTATTGATTTCATATTTTGCTTTAAAAGCTCCAAAGGGATATGTATAGCACCTTTTACATGACTTTTTTCAAATGCAAAAACATTTCTTACATCAATAAAAAGATGTTTTCTATCTGCTATAAAACTGTCAAGTTCGGCAACTGTTATCGATGGACTGTAACCCGAAATTTTATTTTCTGCCACATAAGAAGCCATATTTAAAGCATCGTTAGCTGTTCCAATAGGTGGCGAATAAGCAAAATCCACATCTGATATATCGGTAATTTTAAGCTTGGCAGCAGTTGCTGTTGCAATAACATCGAGACGTTTATCGGCTCCTTTATAACCAGCTGTTTGTCCACCAAGTATTACTTTTGTATTACGATCGTATACCAACAACACCGATACTAGCTCTGATCCAGGATAATAAGATGTATGATGTTCTTTATGAACAACAACAGCATCAGCATCAATACCTAAAGCACGAGCTTGTTTTAACGACAATCCTGTTGTTCCTGCTACAGCCTCAAATACACGAACTACCGAAGTTCCTATTGACCCTTTATAAGCATGATTTCCTCCTAAAGCATTTTCGGCAGCTATACGTCCTTGTCGGTTAGCAGGGCCGGCTAAAGGTATTCGTACCTTATTACCATTTACACGATGCTCTATTTCTACCATATCGCCAGCAGCATAAATATCTGGATCCGATGTTTGAAGATATTCGTTAACAAGTAATCCTCCTGCTTCGCCGATTTCTAATCCTGCATCAATAGCAAGTTTTAAAGTAGGACGAACACCAATAGAAAGCAATACCATATCGGCATCAAGCTTTTTACCATTATCTAATTTTACTTTATTCGATCTAATTTTTGTAACACCTGTTCCTGTATAAACACCAACATTATAAGAGTGTAATTCGCGTTCTATAAAACCTGCTATTTCGGCTTCCATAACAGACATTACATGTGGCATCATCTCTACTACATCAACGTTTAAGCCTCGTTTTACAAGAGCCTCAACCATTTCAAGACCAATAAAACCACCACCTACAACAACAGCATTTTTGGGTTTTTTCTCTTCCAGAAAATTTGAAATTTTATCCATATCCTCAAGAGTCCACAGTGTAAAAACATGATCGTTGTCGGCACCTGAAATTGTAGGTTTAATAGGTCGTCCTCCTTGAGCTAAGATAAGCTTAGTATAAGGTATTTCTTTTGTTTCGCCACTTCTGCTGTCGATAGTTTTTAATATATGCGCATCTCTATCAATAGACGACACTAGGGTATGTGTATACACTTCAACTCCATACTGAGTATTAAAACTTTCGGGGCTTTGAAGGATTAACTTTGAGCGGCTTTTAATGTCTCCTCCAATATAATATGGCAGTCCACAGTTAGCAAACGAAATATCTGGGCCTGATTCAACCATTACAATTTTGGCATTTGGTGATAATCTTCTAGCTTTTGCGGCTGCTGTTGCTCCTGCTGCAACTCCTCCAACAATTACAATTCTTTCCATGTTTATTCTATTTTATATATTCTTATTCCTTATATATAGAAATGAATTACTATCATTATTTAACGCTAATTACATTTCCTTATTTAGTAGAACAAAAATATGGGAAACAAAAACCGTGTACAGTGACAAAAGTTACACAAGCGAAATAATTTCTATTTTATATCGATGAAGTTTAATTTTTCCTAATTTTTCTAGTTGCTTAAGAAGTCGCGAAATAACCTCGCGCGAAGTATTTAAGTCGCTAGCAATCTCTTGATGAGTTAAATTTATTATCGCACTATTAAGCTCTGTCGATCGTTCTAAAAGATACTTCTCCAATCGCTCGTCCATTTTCATAAATGCAATAGAGTCTATTGTTTGCAATAACTCCTCGAAACGCATTTGATACGACATAAAGACAAAATTTTTCCAAACATCGTACCTCTTTATCCACTCGTCAATTTTGGATGTTGGGAGCATAATTATTTGAGTATCTTCTATAGCAGTAGCGCGAATATTACTCTTTGCTGCACCCATACAGCAGGTAAGACTCATAGCACAAGTCTCGCCACCTTTAAGATAATAAAGCAAAAGCTCGTTACCATCGGAATCTTCGCGCGATATTTTAAGTGTTCCGCTAACAAGCAGAGGCATCTGTTTAATGTACGATCCTATTTCAATTAGCGAGTCGCCAGCTTTATAGTCAACAATTTTACCAAACTCACTAATCTCGTCAATTAACATATTGTCATTGAGAAAAGGGAATTGCACTATTATAATATCTCTTATGCTTTTCATCGTTACCATATTTTATATGCGCAAGATAGTAAAATATGATTTTTAAAAAGGGAAACAGTAGTTACCCCTATATTCCTTTTTTGTATTGAGCTTGCGTTGTATTAACAATTACATCAGAAACATTGCTTAACGATTGAGTATCGCCATCAATTATATTTTCAAAAACATTAATAATGTCTGGTTTCTCGAAACATGTTTCTGTGTTTGTTTTTATGTCGCGTAAATCGATAAAAAAGTTATCAAAGACATTATTAAAGTCTAACACAACATCTGTATTCAGATAATTATACTGGTTGTATAAACTATGATAAAACCCCTTTTGCTTATCAATAAAAATAGTGTTTTCCTTTAAGTTTGTTATGGTGGCCGACTTTTTACAATTAGTTAAACAATGGTTGTCCATAACATTTTTATGGCACCCTGTAACCTGATGAAACAAACATTGGCGACTTGTCATAAGAACTATAGGATGATAGATACTATAGAATAATTGAAAGTTATCGGGCTTTTTAATGCCTTTAATCTGAACCTTACTTATTTCGTTTGATATAAACGCCCCCGAACAGTTAAACTGTTCTTTCAGACATAAAATACTATATGAGTTTACAATATTTAATTGTGGCCCAGCTATCCAGTTTATTCCATTTTTAAATGCGTAATAAGCTATTCCTGTATTGTCTGAAACAATTTTAACAGGTTTTATTTTAGCTAATAATTGCACAGCCGAATCAAAATTATCGCCAATTAATACCGATGGAAACCATGGTACAAGCTTAGGGTTTTCGGTAAAAAGAGTTATTAATTGCGACAAATTAGGCGTTACAATATTGGGTATCTGAAAATATATTTCTGCCGACGACAATTCGCAAAGATGCACATCACTTACCGACGAAATAAGCACCGATAGAGTTGGTTTTATCTCAGTATAACTATTTCTTTTTAAAGAAGGAACCTCAATCGGAGCAATAGCCTCTCTATTACCATTAAGAATAAACAACAACCTACTTTTTATCTGAGTAAGTTCTTTAAAAGGGATAAAAAGATTTTTTAAGCTCGAATCGATTATAAAATCGTTAATAAAATATTGTGTTTCGTTTAATGCCTTAAATCGAGTCAACAATATATCTTTATCTAATGTTTGCTTACCAATATTTTCGAGATTTAATTCAGAACAAACCTCAAATTCATCATCGGGAGTTGTTACCAACACCTTTAGAGGCTCACCTTGGTTTCCTGAAAAAGCAATTGTTATAGGAACTTTTTCGACACTTAATTTATCAATTTGAAATTGAGCAATCTCTCTAAGTTTATCCTTCTCTAAGAAGAGATTCTCCTGATCTTTAGCCTTATCGCCTTCTTTAGCGTAGTCATTAATAATCGACAATCGTTTAATGGAATGATCGCGAGGATTATCGATAAACATATCTTTACTAATGTCGCCTTTTAAAAACGAATTTGTAAAATCACGATTAAAAACCTTATAAAAAACACTATTATCGGCAGATAATTCAACCGCATTATATAAGTTTTGTAAATGCTTGCTCCACTCATTTACAATTGTGTATACATAATCGAAACTTTTTATTCGCCCCTCAATTTTTAGCGAATCAACACCAGCATTGTTAAGCTCATATAGATTAAAATAGGCTGAGTTATCTTTTAAGTTAAGAGGAAATGTTTTTCCCTCGGGCGTGGTTAAATAGCCATCGCGACAGGGCTGACTACAGCGCCCTCTGTTTCCTGAATTACCACTTTGAACAGAGCTCATATAACAAATTCCCGAAAACGAAATACAATTTGATCCGTGAACAAACACCTCTGTTAAAACATTACTGGAATGCGCCACAGATGTTAACTCCTTTATTTCGCGGATATTTAGCTCTCGCGATAAATTTACTCTTGTTGAATTAAGCGATGCTAAAAACTTTATTTGACCACTATTATGAGTAGTACATTGAGTTGATGCATGAATTTTAAGAGTAGGGAAATATTTATTCAACAAATAAAACATACCCAAATCTTGAATAATTACACCATCAATATCTGTATTAACTAATCGATTTAACAAACCAATAAGAGCAGGAATCTCACTATCGACAATAATAATATTTAGAGTAATAAATATCTGACAATTATTATTGTGAGCAAGTCTAACAATACCGTGCAAATGGTCGAAAGTAATATTAGCAGCTCTATTTCGTGCATTAAACTTATCTAAACCACAATATATAGCATTGGCTCCAGCTGCTATTGCAGCTTTTATACAATCAATATCTCCACCTGGAGCTAATAATTCAATTTCTCGACGGCTCATATTTTATTACTCAAATAATGAATTTGCGAAGATGCAACATATTTTTTTAAAGAAGGGAATTTATCAAACATTGATAAAACAAGAAAAAAAAATAGCACTATCCATAATAGATAATGCTACAAATATTACTAAAGCAAAGCTCTATGCTACTTGTTGTTCTTTTTTCGATTTACGATAAGTATACGAATTAAAAATATTTCGTTTTGCGAAACGCAGCTGCTTGTCTGAATTATGAAACTTTAAAAACACACTTTTTGGAACACCAAAATATTCGTAACACGAACCATCTAAAAAATAAATCTCTAACAATAACCCTTTATGCTGATAATCGGCAATACCCGACTCATTAATAGTATTATTATATTCGTCTAAATTAGCTGCTTGAGTTTCTGGGGCAATACTAACCAAGAAATGGTAGCCATCAATTATTTTTCGGCTCATCTGTTCAGCTTCTATAGCTAATGTATCGCCTGCCTGAAATTTATCGGGATGCCACTCTTTTACTAGGTTACGGTAAGTAGTTTTAAGAGTTTTTAAACTTATCTCTTTTTCAACATTAAACAACTTGCGGTATTCGTTAATTCGCTTCATATACGGTTTTTGTAAAAATAGTCGCAAAGCTAAACATATTATAATGTTAACCACATACTATTTTTTATATTTTGATAGTATAAACCTTATTCCTGACAAAAAACAAAAGAGGGCATCCAAAAACGGATACCCTTTAAATTTATTTAAGCAATACTATTACACACAATAGTTTATTGAATGGTTATTTGTACCAGCTCGAATACATATTATAGCTATTAGCAATTCGGTTTATTTCACCCTCAAGCAAACGCGCATCAACCTCTTTTATTTTTTTTGCAGGAGTACCAGCATAAACACAGCCAGACTTTACAACAGTTCCTTTAGCAACAACACTACCAGCAGCAATAATCGAATTCTCTTCAATAACAACATCGTCAAGCACAACAGCTCCCATACCAATAAGAACATTATCGTTAATAGTACAACCATGCACAACTGCATTATGGGCTATTGATACATTATTACCAATTGTTGTAGGCGATTTCTGATATGTTGCATGAATAGTTGCGTTATCTTGAATATTGACATTATTACCAATCTTAATAAAATGAACATCGCCACGCAAAACAGCACCAAACCAAACACTACATCCATCACCCATCTCAACATTTCCAACTATTGTTGCATTTTCTGCTAAAAAACAGTCGTTTCCAAATTTTGGTGTATAACCTCTCACCTCTTTAATCAGTGCCATAACTTAAAATATATAAAATTTGTATTCATTTAAAAGAATCACATTTATGCAAAATTATCACCAAATCTCCACAATTCATATCAAATTCAAACATCATTACCATCAAATAGTAACGAAATATCATAATTTTTGAAAAAAAACTATGCAAAAATATCCAACGTAAGTGAAACTTAAGTAATTTTACACCGAACAAAAAAACTAATTATTTTGCATAAATAATTACAATGTTGAATAATTATACATAATGCATATAAAGATAATCCTTTATATGCATTAATTATTTAGCAACCGATTATTTACAAAGTGACTATTATTAACAAATAATTAACTATGAACAAAAAAGCAAATGCCGTTCAACTTGACGAAGTAACAATCCGTTTCTCGGGTGACTCCGGCGACGGTATGCAATTAACAGGAACTTTATTCTCTAATGCATCTGCGTTGTTTGGAAACGATTTATCTACTTTCCCAGATTATCCTGCTGAAATACGTGCTCCACAAGGTACTGTGGGTGGTGTTTCTGGTTTCCAAGTTAAATTTGGTCATAAAGAGGTTAACACACCTGGTGATTATTGCAACATTCTTGTAGCAATGAATCCAGCCGCATTAAAGGCAAATGTTCAGTGGGTAAAAAACGGAGGTACAATTATTTTCGATTCAAACTCGTTTGAACCAAAAAATATTGCTCGTGCAGGTTTTAAAACCGAAGATCCTATTAAGGAACTAGGTATCGAAGATTTTAACATTATTCCAGCTCCAATTTCAAACCTTACAAAAGAGGCTGTTGTTGGTTTAGGAATGGATAACAAAAGCATTTTACGTTGTAAAAACATGTTTGCTTTAGGTATTGTTTGTTATGTTTTCAACAGACCTTTATCTTTTACCGAGGAATATTTAGAAAACAAATTCAAGAAAAAGCCAGATGTTATTACAGCTAATAAACTTGTTTTAAACGCAGGTTACAATTATGCTGAAACACTTGAGGCTTTAACACCAACATACGAAGTTGCTCCTGCAGAGATTAAAAAAGGTAAATACCGTAACATGAGTGGTAACCAAGCTACAGCTTGGGGTTTATTAGCAGCATCAGAGAAAGCTAATCTTCCTATGTTTATTGGTTCGTATCCTATTACTCCTGCTACAGAAGTACTTCAAGAGCTTGCTAAGAGGAAAGATCTTGGCGTAAAAAGTTTCCAAGCAGAAGACGAAATAGCTGGTATCTGTACATCAATTGGTGCTGCATTTGCTGGTAACTTCGCTGTTACTTCAACATCGGGTCCTGGTTTAGCACTTAAATCAGAAGCTTTAGGTCTTGCTGTAATGACAGAGCTTCCTCTTGTTATTGTTAATGTTCAGCGTGGTGGTCCATCAACAGGTCTTCCAACAAAAACAGAGCAGTCTGACCTTAACCAAGCTCTTTACGGTCGTAACGGTGAGTCGCCAATTCCTGTAATTGCTGCTAGTACTCCTTCAGACTGTTTCGACTACGCTTTTGCAGCAGGTAAAATTGCTGTTGAACACATGACTCCAATTATTCTTCTTACTGATGGTTTCTTAGCCAATGGTTCTGAACCATGGAGAATTCCATCTATGAGCGATTATCCAGAAATTAAAGCTCCTATCGTTAAAGAAGGAACTAAAGACTGGATGCCTTATGCTCGCGACGAAGAGAAAATGGCTCGTACTTGGGCTTTCCCAGGAACACCAGGATTAGAGCACCGTATTGGTGGTTTAGAAAAGGACAAACTTAAAGGTTCTGTTTCTCACGATCCTATTAACCACGAAGAGATGACAGCTATTCGTGATGAGAAAGTAAAACGTATTGCTAATCATATTCCAGATCTTGAAGTTGTTGGACCAAAAGAAGCCGATCTGTTAGTTGTTGGTTGGGGTGGAACAAAAGGACACCTTCACACAGCTGTTAACGAACTTCTTGAAGATGGTAAATCGGTTGCTTTGGCTCACTTCAACTACATCAATCCTTTACAAAAGAACGTTGCAGAAGTTTTTGCTCGTTATAAAAAGATTGTTGTTTGCGAAATCAACCTTGGTCAATTCGCCAATTATTTAAGAATGAACCTTCAACAATTCCAGTATTTACAATACAATAAAGTTCAAGGTTTACCATTTACTGTTATCGAATTAAAAGATCATTTCAACAAATTACTGGAGGAATAATTACCATGTCTGAAAATCAAACAAAATATACGGCAAAAGATTTTAAAAGCGATCAGGAAGTAAGATGGTGTCCAGGTTGTGGTGACCACGCTATTCTTAATGCCATTCAAAGAGCACTTCCAGAGCTTCATTATGATAGAGAGAGATACGCTTTTATTTCGGGTATCGGTTGCTCGTCGCGTTTTCCTTATTATATGAATACTTATGGTTTTCATAGTATTCACGGACGTGCTTCGGCAATTGCTTCGGGAACAAAATCGGCTAACCCAAACCTTAGCGTATGGCAAATTACTGGCGACGGTGATGCTATGGCTATTGGTGGTAACCACTTTATTCACGCTATTCGTAGAAATATCGATATTAACATTATTCTTTTTAATAACGAGATTTACGGATTAACAAAAGGACAATACTCTCCTTGTTCTAAATTTGGATCTGTTACTAAAACATCTCCTTATGGAACTATCGAGCACCCTTTCCGTCCTGGTGAATTAATTATTGGTGCACAAGGAAAATTCTTTGCACGCTCATACGATGGAAACATTAAACTTAGCTCTGATATTTTTGTTGCGGCTGCTAAGCACGATGGTACATCGGTTGTTGAGGTTCTTCAGAACTGTGTTATTTACAACGACAAAACACACGAAGAAGTTCTTGGAAAAGAGAACAGAGACGACAGAATTATTATTCTTGAGCATGGTAAAAAAATGATCTTTGGTAAAGATGGCAACAAAGGATTAGCCCTTGATGGACTTAAACTAAAAGTTGTTACTATTGGCGAAGAAGGTTATACAGAAGATGATATTCTTACTCACGATGCTGAGGAGATGAACCCAGGTCTTCACATGATGCTTGTTAATATGCAGTATCCTGAATATCCTGTTGCTTTTGGTATTATCCGCAGAGTTAAAGCAGCTACATACGACGACCAAATGGTTGAACAAATTGCTGCTGTTCAAGCTACAGCAAAAATTAAGTGCGTGGACGATCTTCTTAATAGCGGTGCTACTTGGGATGTTGAATAATACAATTATCTAATTACACTATATAAAAGATTCCCTTTATCGGGAATCTTTTTTTTTGCTCTTATCAGAACCTATTTGGGATATACACGTTACATAAAGGCCAGGAATTAGTAGGGTTCTCAAAAAAAACAATAACTTTATTTCGGCAAATTACCAGTATAATAAAAAGAGATAAACGTACAATATGATCCAAAATAAACAAACAGATGTTTCAAATATTCAGTTTCACGGAACATCTTTCAACCTACTAATGCAGAAAAGAATATCACGTGTTTTGCTTATTTGCAGTAACTACGATGCCTTTATGCTTGAAGAAGACGGAAGAATTGACGAACAAATTTTTAACGAATATGTTTCGCTAAACTTACGATACCCTCCTGTTTTCATACGCTGTAGCGACGCAACAGAAGCCTTTCAAATAATAAAAAACAACGTTATAGACCTTGTTATATCTATGCTTAGCATTGGTGAGATAGGTCCATTTAATCTAGCTAATTCAATAAAAGAACTCTACCCAAATATTCCAATTGTTGTTCTTACACCTTTCTCAAGAGAGATTACTATAAAACTTGCCAACGAAGATTTAAAAGCTATCGATTATGTTTTTAGCTGGTTAGGAACAGCCGATTTACTATTGGCTATTACAAAACTTGTTGAAGATAAAATGAATGCTCTTCACGACATTAACGAAATTGGTGTTCAGTGTATTCTTTTGGTTGAAGATAATATTCGATTCTACTCATCGTACTTGCCAAACATGTACAAAATCATCCTTAAACAGAGTAAATCGTTTATGTACGAAGCGCTTAACGAGCATCAGAAAATGTTAAGAATGCGTGGTCGTCCAAAAATACTACTTGCTACTACTTTCGACGAAGCTGTTGAGATATACAACCTACACAAAGACAACCTTCTTGGAGTTATTTCGGATATCAGTTACAAAAAAAATCATAGTAGCGAAAAAACAGAGAAACTAGGTTTCGAGCTTTTTAAGCTTATCCACGAACAGGAACCTCACCTACCCTTCTTACTTCAATCGTCGGAGATAGAAAACAAAGCAATAGCAAAAAAACTGGGTGCTGGTTTTATTTCTAAAGGATCAAAAACTCTTTCTAAAGAGCTTCGCGATTATATTAAAAAGCATTTTGCTTTTGGCGATTTTGTCTTTCGTAATCCCGAAACTGAAAAAGAGATTGGCAGAGCAAGCAACCTAAAAGAGTTGCAACAAATGATATTAAAAATATCTAACGAATGTTTGCTCTACCACTCCGAACGAAATCACTTTTCTAAATGGTTAAATGCACGTGCAATATTCTCGATTGCTAAAATCTTTAAACATATTTCTGTTGACGACTTCGAACACCTTGCCGAAGTTAGACAGTATATATATGACAGCATATCGCTTTACAGAAAAAGCAAAGGTCAAGGTGTAATAGCCAAATTCGATAAAAATAGATACGATGAATACCAATCGTTCTCAAGAATTGGTGAAGGATCAATTGGAGGAAAAGCCAGAGGTTTGGCATTTATTAATTCTATAATCAGAAAAAATAACCTAACCAATAAATTTGAAGACACAATAATATCTATTCCAAAAACTGTTGCTATTAGCACCGAGGTTTTTGACGAGTTTATGGAACAAAACAATCTGTTTGATACAGCTCTTTCAGATATTCCAGACAATAAGATATTAGACGCCTTTCTGAAAGCTCATTTACCTTCGTCGTTACACGAAGATCTGCGTGCTTTTCTTGCCGTAGTACAAAAACCTATTGCAATCAGGTCGTCGAGTAAACTTGAAGATTCGCATTATCAACCTTTTGCAGGAATTTATTCAACATACATGATTCCTAATATCCCAAATAAAAAGAGGATGTTAAAAATGTTGTCTCAGGCTATTAAATCGGTTTATGCATCGGTATACTTTAGTGCTAGTAAAGCATATATAAATGCTACATCAAACGTTATCGACGAAGAGAAGATGGGAATTATTCTTCAAGAGATTTGCGGATCGGAGAACAACGAGAAAAATATGTATTATCCTACATTATCGGGAGTAGCACGATCGATTAATTTTTATCCAATAGCTCCAGAAAAACCAGAAGATGGAATAGCTTCGGTTGGATATGGACTAGGAAAATTAATTGTTGAGGGAGGTAAATCACTTCGCTTCTCGCCAAAGTATCCGAAAAAAGTATTGCAAACATCAACACCCGATATTGCAATGCGCGACACTCAAAAAGATTTTTATGCACTAGACCTTTCGGCCGACAGCTTTAAATCATCAACCGACGATGGAATAAACATCTTAAAAGTAGACATTTCAAAAGCTGAAAATGAAAAACAATTTTTTCATGTATCATCAACATACGATTATAATACACACTCTATAAAAGACGGTGTTCAAGAAGGTGGTAAAAAAATAGTTACTTTCAAAAACATCTTATCGTACAACACTTTTCCGCTAGCTAAAATTTTAAAGGAGCTACTTGAGGTTGGTCAACGAGAAATGAACAATCCTATTGAGATTGAATTTGCTGTTGACCTAAATACACCTAAAGGAATGCCAAATTCATTTTCTTTCTTACAAATTCGTCCTATAGTTGATAACGACCAAACAATAGATTTTGATTGGGAAGAATTATCTAAAGAAGAGACTATATTATCGTCGAATTCGGCATTAGGAAATGGTATAGTGGAAAATATATGCGACTTTATTTATGTTAAACCTGACTGTTGGGATCCATCAAAAACTAAAGAAATAGCACTTGAGATAGAGAAAATAAACAAACACTTTCTTGAAATAGACAAAAACTATGCATTAATTGGCCCTGGTAGGTGGGGATCAAGCGACCCTTGGTTAGGTGTTCCTATAAAGTGGTCACAGATATCGCAGGCAAGAGTTATTGTTGAGTCGGGGTTAGATAATTACAGAATAGATCCTAGTCAGGGAACTCACTT
This sequence comes from Bacteroidales bacterium, assembly GCA_016926405.1. Lineage (GTDB taxonomy): Bacteria > Bacteroidota > Bacteroidia > Bacteroidales > UBA6680 > UBA6680. The sequence continues at coordinate 4,255 of JAFGOQ010000118.1, read as the reverse complement.
TTTCCAAAACTTAACATCTTTTAGAGTTGGCTATCTTACTATAAACCCTTTTATTAAAGACGGTTCGTACGATATTAATTACCTAAATAGCTTACCAGCTATATCGGAAAGCAAATATGTTCGCCATGTTCAATTTAACGATCCTGTTCGGATTATTATTGATGGAAAAAACAATAAAGCAGCTATTTTAAAGCCCATTATTGAAAAGAAAGAAGACGATTGTTAATAAAAAGTGTTTTTTATCATGAAATTTTACCACTAATTGTTGCAAAAATCAAAACAGTATAATTAACTTTGACTCACCGTTAATCAATTAAATTTTACTGTTAAAAGTAATCAATATCAACATTTTAATTATTAAAAAATGAACGTAGATAAATTGATGGCTGGCCTTGAGGCTAAACATCCAGGAGAGAACGAGTATCTTCAGGCAGTTAAAGAAGTTTTAGAATCTATTGAAGATATCTATAACCAGAATCCTCAGTTTGAGGCGGCAAAAATTATCGAAAGATTAGTTGAGCCAGATCGTATCCTTACATTTAAGGTGCCTTGGCAAGATGACGAAGGTAACATCCACGTAAACTTGGGTTACCGTGTTGAGTTTAATAATGCTATTGGACCATACAAAGGTGGACTTCGTTTTCACCCTTCTGTGACTCTTAGTACTCTTAAATTCTTAGGATTCGAACAAATTTTCAAAAACGCTCTTACTACTCTTCCTATGGGTGGTGGTAAAGGTGGTTCTGACTTCGATCCAAAAGGTAAATCAGACAACGAGGTAATGCGTTTCTGTACTTCATTTATGTTAGAGCTTTTCCGTCTTATCGGTCCTGATACTGACGTTCCTGCTGGTGATATAGGTGTTGGTGGACGTGAAATCGGTTACATGTACGGAATGTACAAGAAAATCGCTCGCGAAAACACAGGTGTACTTACTGGAAAAGGTCTTAACTGGGGTGGATCACTTATCCGTCCAGAGGCTACTGGTTTTGGTATCGTTTACTTTGCTCAGAATCAACTTCTTCACAGAAACGATTCTCTTAAAGGTAAAACAGTTGCTATTTCAGGATTCGGTAACGTATCTTGGGGTGCTGTAATGAAAGCTACTGAACTTGGTGCTAAAGTTGTTACTATTTCTGGTCCTGATGGATACATCTACGACGAGGCAGGTATCAACACAGAGGAGAAATTCAACTATATGTTAGAGCTTCGTGCTTCTAACAACGACGTTGTTGCTCCTTATGCTGATAAGTTCCCTACAGCTAAATTCTTCGCTGGTAAAAAACCTTGGGAAGTTAAATGTGACATCGCTATGCCATGTGCTATCCAAAACGAGCTTAACGGCGACGACGCTAAGAAACTTGTTGCTAATGGTGTTATTCAAGTTACTGAAGGTGCTAACATGCCTTCTACTCCAGAAGCTATCGAAGTATTCCACAACGCTAAGATTCCTTTCTCTCCAGGTAAGGCTTCAAATGCTGGTGGTGTTGCTGTTTCTGGTCTTGAAATGACTCAAAATGCAATGCACATTTCTTGGTCTAGAGAAGAAGTAGATGCTAAACTTCACAAAATTATGGAAGACATCCATGCTGCTTGTGTTAAATACGGTACTGAAGGTGACTATGTTGATTACATCAAAGGAGCTAACATTGCTGGATTTATGAAAGTTGCTAACTCTATGGTTGACCTAGGTATGTTTGCTTAATCAACTATTAATTATAAAATTAAAAGGTGTCGTTTTTCGACACCTTTTTTTGTTTTCCTGTTATTATGCTAAAAATTTAGCACAATATTTTAGCTGAAACATTCCGTACAACAATATTATTCTAAGAAATCAAAAACAATAATATTTTATATTTGTTACTATAAACAAATTCAAAAAATTATGGACAAAATTGAAACAATAAGAACAATATACAAAGGTGAATTACGCACCGAAGCAGAACACGTTCAATCGGGTAATAAAGTTATTACCGATGCTCCTACTGATAATTGTGGAAAAGGTGAATTCTTCTCTCCTACCGATTTACTTTCGGCATCGGTAGCAAGTTGTATTTTTACAATTATGGGAATTAAGGCTCAAGCCAGCGGATTTAATATTGACGGAGCCTCGTCGAAAACATGGAAAATAATGTCGGAGAATCCACGCAGAGTGGCCGAAGTTGTAATTGAATATGACTTTACAATGTGCGATTTACTTCCTAAACACAAAAAGATACTCGAAGGATTAGTTAAAGTTAGCCCTGTGCCATTAACTATACACCCTGAGACAAAACAAACTGTGAGTTTGAAATTTAAGGACTAATACCATATAAAAAAGCAGCCGATTTATAATATTTAAATCGGCTGCTTTTTTATATATCAATTCATAAATTCTCTATCGGAATTTACAGGATAACTATCTACTAGTTTTGGCACAGCAAAGTTTTTACCAGACACCTGATGCAATCGCCACAATCTACCATAAACCGATTCATAATAAATATCGATATCAATTTTAGCTCTCTTTTTATAAAAAGTATTTATAAAATCTTTATCCATAAGACTACACAAAATAACTGACTCTCCTGCCTTTATAACCCTATTATTAATCATGCTTATTGAAGCACGAGCCTCACATGAATCATTAAGAACATAAAACATATCACTCCAACTTGCATAAGGACTTCCATCCATAGTTACCTCGATATACTTTATTAATGCAGGACCAACACCATCATTCTGTAAAGTAAACTGTAGCATATTTGGACCTGTATTTCTAGCGGTAAATAAACGAGGCCATACAGCAGCTTCCTTCTGCTCGTTCATAATATCGGTCTGCTTTTTTAATACCGATGTTTGATAAATTGAAACAAAAAAGGCACAAAAGCTTATAAAAACAGCTGCACCTGTAATAATCATATCGTGTTTTCTCATTGTTAATATATATTTATTAGGCGGATAAATATATACAAAATCAGTTTACAGCACAATGTTAATAAACAAAAGAGAGGCTCTAAAATCAATTTTATAATTAATCATAAACAAAAAGCTTGTTTAAACGCCTCATCTAAATAATATTATTCATCAACTTTGCTTAAATCAACTAAATCGAGTTTTTTGACAAGTTTACCAATAGATAGACCTTGAACGATAATAGAAAATACTGCAACCGAATACATAAGGAAAACAAATAAATCGCCATAATCTTCTGTCGGCACCGATAAGGCTAAAGCAATACCCAAAGCACCACGAAGGCCTCCCCAAGTAAGAATAAGAATAGTTTTACGATTTACCTTTCGGTTTGGGTGCTTAATAAGCTGAAAAGGGACAAGAACAGCAATATATCGAGCCAAAAGCACAATAATAATTGTAAAAATTGCTAGTGGTATATTTACCACTTCGGGATTTATAAGTGTTATAAAAAATCCTAATAAAACAAAAAGAACACCATTCAGAACCTCATCAAGAACATCCCAAAAAGTATAAAGCTCTTTCATGTTTTTTGAAGAATAACTGTCGCCATGAATTTTTGCACCCAGAAATAAACCTGCTGCAACCATGGCCAAAGCTGGCGATACATGTAAGTGCTCGGCTAAGGCATAACCTCCAGCAGCCATCACAATAGTTATAAGAACATGCGTTTTGGCATTGTTTTCTGTTCGCTTAAGAATCTGAAAACCACAAAAACCTACAAGCAAACCAAAGCCTATTCCACCAATAGCTTCGCGTAAGAAGATAAAAGCTACTTCGTCGAATCCAATATTTGAATAGCCCCTATTTATCACTTGTAAAATCACAAGAAACAAAACCATACCAACACCATCGTTAAAGAGCGATTCGCCCTCGATATTCATCTGGATATCTTTACGAACACTGTAACTCTTAAGAATACTCAGTACAGCAATAGGGTCGGTTGGTGAAATTAATGCACCAAAAAGTAGCGAATAAATAAAAGGTATGTTAATAGATAATAATGCCGAAACATAGTATGTTAATGTACCTACCAAGAAGGTAGAGATTAGTGTTCCGAAAACAGCAAATAGAAAAACAGCCTTTCGCTGACGCTGCAGCTCTTGAATATTAATATGCATTGCTCCAGCAAAAAGCAGAAAGCTTAATATCTTGTCTAAAAGAAATTCTCGAAAATGAATATTACGTTCGAATTTAGGTATGTATTTAAATATCTCTGGTGCAAACTCTTTTGAAAGCAATATAAATACTGACAATATTAGGGCACAAACCATCATTCCAATGGTAGGACTAAGTTTAAGAT
>JAFGOQ010000117.1 GCA_016926405.1 Bacteroidales bacterium | reverse complement strand
TTTATCATTTAGATTAGTTTACTGTTCAAAATAATACAGAGTCCTAATCACGGCTCTGTATTATTTATTGATGTTTAATTAATGCATATAACTTTTTTTTATGATAAGGCAATAGGTGTTTAATTGAAGGAGTTTTTTGTCATACTGATTAAAAAGAGTATTTTCGCCACTTACAAAATTTATACACCATGACTTTTGCAGCAATTGATTTTGAGACCGCAGTAAAACACCATATTTGTGCAGTTGGTATTGTAACTGTAGAGAATGGTGTTATTGTCGACGAATATCACACTCTTATTCAACCTCCTTTTAACGAATATAATTACTTCACTATAAAAGTACATGGTATCACACCGCAGCAAACAGCCAATGCACCGCTATTTTCAGACGTTTATCCTGAAATAAAAAAGCGTCTTCAGGGAAAAACTGTTGTGGCACATAACGAGTCGTTTGATAGAAATGTGTTGATGAAAACAATGGCCGATTATAACTTAGATTATAGCGAGCTTAACATTGCAGAGAAGTGGGAGTGTACATGTAAAATTTACAAGGCTAAGGGCTATAAACCTGCATCGCTCGATGCTTGTTGCAATAAACATGGCATAGCTTTAAAGCACCACGAAGCATTGTCTGATGCACGTGGATGTGCCTTACTTTACTTACAGAAATAATATTTAACAAAAAATAATAATATGAGCTTAGAAAAAGAATTACACGCACGCAGCGGATCGAAATGCGAATTATGTGGAGCTACCGAAGGTTTAACTGTTTATCAGGTTCCTCCTACGTCAAACGGAAAAGCCGATGAGTGTGTTCTTTTGTGCACAACTTGTAATAGTCAAATAGTTAATCCAGAAACTGTTGATGCAAACCATTGGCGTTGTTTAAACGACAGTATGTGGAGCGAAACTCCTGCTGTTCAGGTTTTGGCGTGGCGTATGCTTAATAATCTTAAAGCCGAAGGATGGCCTCAAGACCTTTTAGATATGCTTTATCTTGACGAAGAGACTCTCACTTGGGCAAAAGCTACTGGTGCAGGAGAAGACGATGACGATAAAGTAAAACATCTTGATGTAAATGGAGTATTACTACAAGCTGGCGACTCGGTTGTTATTATGAAAGATCTAAACGTAAAGGGTGGGGGATTTACTGCCAAACGTGGTACTGCTGTTCGTAATATTATTTTAGATAGAGATAATTCCGAATATATTGAAGGTAAGGTTAATGGTCAGCAAATAGTTTTACTTACAAAGTATGTAAAGAAACTGTAACACAAAATTTTTTGTAGTGACGCTATTCTTAGCGTTTAAATAATAAAAAACGTATAGACATCCAATCGGGGTGTCTATACGTTTTTTTATATATCGGTTAATGGTGCAATAAATTGCGTCTCAATATCTCTTCACAGACACATGCGTTTTTGTCATGTCTTTAGTGTCGCTTTTAATAAAAAAAATTATAAGTATATCTTTAGAAAATTATAAGTATATCTTTAGAAAATTGTAAGTATATTTTTAGAAAATTGTAAGCATAACTTTACAAAGTTATAAGCATAATTTTAAAAAAAGACGGCATAACTTTAAAACCCTTATGTGGTGCGGATTTCAGAAGGTTATCCCAAAACTCGTTAAACAATACTTGATATGACTATTTGTCATATCTGCAATTTATTTCTATAGGATATTACAAACCAAATGAGAGTGTCCAAAAACTACATTAAAACTGTCATCCTGATTGTAGACGAAGGATTGCTTACTTGAAAACACAACGTTTCGACTCTGCTCAACGCGACATTTTAATTGTTAGTAATTGTTTTTAGACACCCTCTTTTTTTGTTTATAATAATGAATTAAACTGCTTTCTCTTCTCCTTTTTTCTTAATCTTTTTTGAGTTGTCCGATGTTTTTCTATCAATTAATTTATGATAAGGATCGATACCTACACTGTTTGGTTTTTTGTCAACAACAAGCGAGAATTTATTCTCTTTAGCAGTAATATGAACCTTCTTAAACATAATCTCTTTATCGTCGCCATTATCGTCTTTTTCGAAAATAGCTAAGTCAATCCAGTCGTTCATATCAACAAACTGTTTTTCCTCTTTTTTATCGGCATTGTTAAACTGAACACTAACAGTAGCATTTTCGCTTTCTACCTCTTTAACATCGTTCTTAGCAACTTTAATAACTCTATACTTTTCTGCATCAACAGAAAAATCAACTTGGTACTTACCATCTTTTAGCTCGGTAAAAGTGGCATCGTTAACTTTATTGTCGAATAGAGTAATGGTTTCAAGCATATCGGTAATAACGTAGTCAAGCGAGTCGGGCATATACTCTTTAAGTATAGGAATAAATTCTAGTGAAGTAGTATAAGGAGGCTCCTGAAATGCTACTTTTGACACATAGCTGCTAAGAGCTTGGTTTAGTCTGTCGACACCCATATAGTCGGAAATAGCATACATGGCCACTGCTCCTTTGTTGTAGTGAATGTATTGTTGATTTTCGTTATACATAAGTGGCTTTTCTTCTTGACTTTCCATTCCTCTACCAGATAAATAACCATCTAATTCGTACTTAAGGAACTTACGTATTTTTGCCTTGCTATATTTTGTCTCGAGAACTTTTATAGCCGAGTATTCTGATAAACTTTCTGACATAAGAGTAGCTCCTTGAACATTTGCACCAATTACCTGATGTGCCCACCACTGATGTGCCATTTCGTGAGCAGTAATATGGAAAGGATAGTCTATACCACCCTCTACGTTTTCGTCTACTTTGGCAATAAAGCCAACAGCTTCGGAGAAAGGAATAGTATTAGGAAACGACTGGGCAAATGATCCCTTAGTTTTTGGAAACTCAATAATACGCACTTGCTTATGCTGATATGGGCTGAAATTTTCACCGTAATATTTAAGCGAAGCTTTTACTGCTTCAACCATTCGAACAATATTATAGTCGTGACCTTTATGGTAGTAAATTTCGATGTCTATATCGTTGTATTTATCTTTTAAAATCTCGTATTTAGCCGATACCCACGAGTAGAAATTAAGAATTGGAGCATCCATCTTATAGTGATAGTATGTTCTGTCTCCTTCGTTACGTTTGTATTGTAAATAACCAGGAGCAATTGCAATCTGATCAGATGAAGTACTTACAGTAGTTTCGAAGTTAACCCAGTCGGCACATTCCGATATGTATGTATTTCCAAGAGCTGATGAATCTGTTGGTAAAGCCATCCTATCGCGATGCGGAAGATTATACTTTTTGCGGACTGTATTATTTGATAATTCATAATCACGCGAGTATCCAAACATAGGGAAACTAGTGTTGTCTATGAAAGTACCATTTGCCAATACTTGTGAGTTGTATTTTAAGAAATGATTTTCTTGATTACTCATGGTAAAGTTAACACTCATACTATCGCCAGGCTGTAAAGGCTGTGCTAGCTGATATATATTATATTTAAATACTGTGTCGTTGTTAACTAGTTTTGCATCTCTTGAGAAATCAACTTTAGTATTCTTAAAAGTATATCTAATGTGAACAGAGTCGATAGCTACTTTCGATTTATTTTTTACAATATATACGCCGTCTACTTTAATATCGTTTGTTTTTGGGAACAGATCGACATTAACTTTAACATCGGTAATGCGAGGTTGAGGAATACCATGATATTTCGAATATTTATTCTCCCACTCAACGCTCTCAAGTTCGTTCTGCTTAGATGTTTTGTACTCGTTCTTAATATTGTTAAACCAGTATATATATCCACCAATTGAGATAAATCCAATTACACAAACAGTAAGCGATGTGTATAGGTATTTTGTTAGATTCTCTTTCGATCTGCGTAAACGAACTCTGATAGATTCGCGAACACCACGTCGCCAAATGGCTAATCCTGTAATAAGTAGAGTGAATGAGAAGAAAAACCAGTAAAGGCGATATAAGAAATATGCAGGAAGTGATGTTCCATATCCATTCATATCGGAAAATGAATATCCTGAGCCGCTGTTAAAAATAAATATATCTTGCTCTATACCTGCGTAGCGTAAAAGTGGCGAAAAAATATAGAATATAAACAGAATAAAGAAACCTATGTAGAAGTTAGAAAATAACGACTGAATAAACATTGCCAAAGCAGCCCAAACAATATACTTAGGCAATTCCAGAATAAACAGTTGGGTAAAATAGTGTAAAGGTTCAATATTGTAAAAACCATCAATTAGCTGCATCGAAATACAGGTAACCATTACAATAGAAAGTAGAAGAATTTGAACTTTAACAATAGCAATAAACTTCGACATATATTGCACCCAGTTAGGAGTGTTTGTTGCATCAACAAGCTCAAACATTTTTGATCGTCGCTCGCGTTGAACAAGCATCCCCGAATACAAAAAGGTAATAAGCATAATAAAAAGCGAGAATGTTTGTCCTGGAATCATTAACATTTTCCAAGTCACTGGGTATGTTTGAGTACCATATATTTGCATTGTAGAGCTAAAGGCCACAACCATAAACAGTACTCCAATTGCCAACATTACAATAAACGGAACCGACTTAATAATAAACTTAAAGTTCATTACCGATGTGTTCCACATTAGCTTTAAGTGCCAACTACGGCTCGAGTCGAGAGTTACAGGAGGCAGATTTATTTCGTTTATAGTGTTAAAGTTATCTTTAATAATTGTTGCACTCTTCTTCTTAAACCATTTAATGGTTAAAGCATCTTGCGAGAATTTAAATTTAATGTAGGTAAAAGCAAATGTTATAATAGAAACAGCCAACCATATTAATCTATTGTAAAGCACCACTCCGCCCATAGGTAAAAGCAATGTGTTTTGCTCCTCAACACTCCAATATTCGGTAACATGTTCTATTGCCGAAGTTCCTATTGGGTCTAAAAGCGAAGCTAAAGTGCGGTAATCTATGTCTTTTAATAAACCTTTAGCCATTCCTTGAAGAATAAAGATTATTATCATGGCAATAAATCCAGCACCTAGGTTTCTTGTAAATGTTATTATGGCAAATACAATTGCACCAAATAGCAGAATATTTGGTAGTACAATCATTCCGTAAATCTGTAGAAAAGCAAGCCAGCGAACTGGGCCAATCATTTCGGCATTGGCACCAGGTAAAAAACCAGCAATAATATAGCCAAGTCCAAATACAATAAAAATACCCATTGTAATAGCTACAGAGCTTAAGAATTTAGCAGGTATGTAAGCCGATTTTTTAAAAGGATACGAATAAAGAATAGAGTGCATCTCGGAGCTGTAATCTCTAAATACCGATCCTCCAATTATCGATGGGAGCAGAAAATATCCTAATACAATTATACCAAAGCTGTTTAACAGGGCTATTGGCGAATTAGCTAAACGAACCGATGCTGTTGTTGCTGTGTTTTCATCGAAAACACCCATATTACCAGCCATTATTAGTGTCGATAATGTTAAAAGAACCACAGCATATATATAAGTTGCAGGATTCTTAAGCCAGTATTTTATTTCGAAATTAAATAGCGTTTTAAATTTCCCCATGACTAGTTTCCGTTTTTAAGTGCAACAAAGTAAACATCTTCTAAATCGGCTACTTTTGGTTCAAACGAATCGTTGGGTTGTGTTTCTGAATATATATTAATATTCATGCTATTATCGTCGTTAAAACGGCTCGACATCACTTCGAAACGTGATTGGTGATCTTTAAGAGCATCTCGTTCTATGCGTTTTGTCCACATTTTACCTTTAAGTTGTTCAACAGCCTGCTTTGGAGTTTGGTGTGTTAAAATTGTTCCGCCATTCATAATAGCCATATCGGTGCAAAGTTCTTTAACGTCGTCAACAATATGAGTCGAGAAAATAACTATGTTGTTTGTTCCTATTTCGCGCAACACATTTAAAAAGCGACTACGTTCGGCAGGATCTAATCCAGCTGTTGGTTCGTCAACAATAATAAGTTTTGGGTTGTTAAGTAAAAGCTGAGCAATGCCAAAACGCTGTTTCATACCTCCCGAATAACCAGCAACATTCTTTTTGCGTGCTTCGGTAAGGTTTGTCTGCTCTAATACCGACTCTACAATAGCTTTACGCTCGGCTTTGTTTGATATTCCTTTAAGTTCGGCAAAATGATTTAACAGATCTTCGGCTGACATTTTTGGGTAAACGCCAAATGTTTGAGGAAGATATCCGAGTGAATTACGTAATGTCATTTTGTCTTCTAAAATATTTACACCATTTAGCATAATTGTACCCGAATCGGAATCTTGAAGTGTGGCAATTGTACGCATTAGGGTCGATTTGCCGGCTCCGTTAGGTCCTAAAAGGCCAAACATGCCAGCCTCAATTTTTACATTTACATTGTTTAATGCCTTAACTCCATTACTATAGGTTTTAGTAAGGTTCTCGATAATTAATTCCATTTGTTTAATGTTTTTTTTTGAATGATTTTTTGTGTTATAGTTTAGGGAAATATCCCAGCAATATTATAAATACAGCTATTTCGGACATTAGAGTATAGTTTGTTATTTTGGTTTAAATGGAATGATATAATATTCATAAAACTTTCTTTTTAGCAAGTAGATGTGTTTTGTATCAAGAGTATGCAATATTTAATTTTTAGTGTTACCCGACAATTTTAATTGTATGATAAAAAATAAAAGTAAAAATATTTGCAAATACAATCCTTGTGCTCTATGTTTGTAGAACAAGAAATCAAAACATAGAACAAAATGAAACTTTCAAAGGCCGAAGAGCAGTTAATGGAATTTATTTGGCAGCAAAAAAAGGTTTTTCTTAAAGATCTTATAGATTGCTATCCCGATCCTAAACCTGCAAAGACAACAGTTTCAACTTTACTTAAGCGTATGCAAGACAAAGGTTGTGTTGGGTATACTCTTTTTGGAAATTCGCGTCAGTATTATCCTCTTATTAAAAAGGGCGATTATTTTAGCAAACATGTGAAGGGAATAGTAAAGAACTTTTTCGAGAATTCCACATTTCAGTTTGCTTCGTTTTTTACCCGAACAAGTAATATGACAACTTCTGAATTAGAAGAGTTAAAGAAAATTATCGACCAAGAAATTAATAAGAAGAAATAATGATAGCCTACCTCTTAAAAACAATTATTTGTTCGGCTCTACTACTAGTTGTCTATTTTATGTTTCTAGAAAAAGAGAAGATACACCGCTTTAATAGGTTTTACCTTCTAGTAAGTATAATAATATCGTTTACAGCGCCGCTTATTACTGTTACAACCCAGGCTGATGTTTCTGATATTATTGTTGAACAGCAAAGCCCAATTGTCTCATATATTGAGTCTAGTACACAATATTTAACAGATGAGTCTAGCAGCGAATTTGTTTCAACAATTGAACCAACTATTGATAATGTAGCAATTACCGAAGTAGAAAATGTTAAACAAACAAATACTATACGAGCTGTTTTGCCAAATATCTTAGTTATTCTATATGTATCAGTATCACTTTTTATGTTATTACGATTTGCAATAAGTTTAATTAAGATTAGACGAAAAGTAATTAAAAACAGATCTGTTACATATAGTAAGGCTCAGTTAATTTTAACAAACGATAAACTAGTCCCTCATAGTTTTTTTAGATATATTTTTATCGATGAAAGCGATTATCAAAGTAGTGCAATAGAAACAGAAATATTAAATCACGAGTTAGTTCATATAACTCAGAGGCATACATTGGATATTATATTTATTGAACTTCTGCTGATTGTTGCATGGATAAATCCTTTTATACTGCTATATAAAATAGCAATTAAACTTAATCACGAATTTTTGGCCGACCAAGGTGTGGTTTGCAAAACAACAGATACTAAAAAGTACCAACTCCTCCTTCTAAACAAAGCAAGTCTTGTTAGTAGCCTACCGCTAACAAGCTCCTTTAATTATTTAATAACTAAAAAACGTCTAATTATGATTACTAAAAAAACAACTTTACGAGTAGCAATTATTAAACAGATGGCTACTATTCCGCTAATGCTAATCTCTTTATTTGTGTTTAGCACAAAAGTTACTGCTCAAAAAGCTCAAACCAATGAGCCAAAATCAGATCAAGTAAAACAAATTACTACTGGTGTTTCGCAGGAACTTATGAATGAGTTTAAGGCAATTATCGATAATTATATAAACAGCGATAATTGGAAAAAAAGGAATACTGATAATATTTCAGATGAACATACAATTCGTCTTTTTGAGATTTATAGTGCTATGAGCAAGGAGCAAAAAGATGCTCAAGAAATAGTTGTTATGGCTCCTTTAAAAAAGATTGCTCCAAAGGTGCCAACACAGAAGCAACTAGAATCATTTAAAGATCCTAAGATTTATGGTTTGTGGATTGATGGTAAAAGAGTGAAAAATGAAGTTTTAAATGATTATAAATACACTGATTTCTCTCATTTTTCGCAGAGTGGATTATGTAATAATGCAAAAAAAGGTGTTGTTTATGAATTTCAAGTAGATTTAATGACTAACGCTTATTTTCAGAAGTATGCCAAAGAGACAAAAATTGATAAACTCCCAAATATTGGTTTTAAGACAGCTATAAATAAAGTTGTTTCAAAAAATAAAAAACAAAATGTTAAGCAAGAGTCTGCCGATGGGGTGTCTGAAGAGTTAATAATCGAATACCAAGCAATTATTAGTAAGTATAAAGTAGGAGTTAAGAATTGGAAATTAAATATGCATAAAAATATTTCTGATGCTGAGCTTGACAGAATGTTGGCCATATACACTAAAATGAGCAAAGTGCAACAAGAGCAACAAGAGGTTACAGTAAGGGCTCCGCTAGATAAAGTTAAGGCAAAAAGCCCAACTCAAGAGCAAATTGAAGCATGGAAAGATTCCAAAACTTATGGTCTATGGATTGATGGTAAAAGAGTAAAAAACGAGGTCTTAAATAACTATACAAATACTGATTTTTCTGGATTTTTTCAATCAAGACTTCTTAAAAATGCTTACGATTACGGAAAGTATAAGTATCATGTTGGTTTAAAGACTAACGCTTATTTTCAGAAGTTTGCAAAAGAGACTGATATTGATAAAAAGCCTAGTATTGCATTTAGGGCTAATAAAAAAACAGTCAAATAAATGTTTAACCTAAATTTTTTTTACATGAAAAAACTATTAATTATTTTAACACTTACAGTATTGCCCATTTCGTTATTCTCGCAGATACATTGGGTTGACAATCTTGACGAGGCTAAAGCATTATCGCTGGCAAAAAATAAACTTATTGTACTGGATTTTACAGCTTCGTGGTGTGGTCCCTGTAGAACAATGGAGAGTAATCTTTGGTCGTCGCCTGAGATGATTCCACTGGCAAACAATTTGGTATTTGTGAAAATTGATATCGATAATAATCCTTCAATAGCCAGAAGATACGGTATTAATTCAATTCCCTGTGTTATTATTACTACAATTGCTGGTGAGTCGTTATGGCGCGAGTTAGGATATTCTAACAACAACAATACCTATCTAAATATTTTTAAACAGGCACCAAGCGATGTGTCAAATCTAAACAAACAGCTAATTCCGTTTATTAAGAATAACGAGACTACCGAAGATTATTTTAATGTTGGGTTAGCCTACCAGGAGTTAGGTAAGATTCAGGAAAAAGGCGTTTTGCAAAGAGTCTTTCTAATGGAGAGTAACAGAAATTTTAAAAAGGTAAAAAAGAGTGATGTTGAACAATCAAAAGAGGCCGAACTTCGTGAATTAATAAATATGGCCTATCAAGGACGATATAAAAAGGTTTTAAAGAATCTGAGTAAATTACCCGACAATTATTTTGGTAACGACCTTTCTGAGTTAAAAGAGTCGTTAAAAGAATTATGTACAAAAAGTGTAAGTTAAAAGTCTTATGTTTTTGTAATATCATCATAACCCAAGGTTTATAATCTTGGGTTGTTTTTGTTAATGGTACTATGCCTGTTTTAAGGCAATATGTATGTCAGATTGAGTGATAATATAAACTATAATAAACATTAGTAGTTACAATAAATGTGTTCCAATTAGTTAAATTAATGCTTTCGCCTTTAGTTAGGTAGTGCAAGAGTTATAGGACTCTTCTCGCAGACCCATATTTTTCTGGTGAATTTTCTCTTGCCAGTTTTGCGAACGCTACAATAATCAGAGATTTTTAACCCTGTGTTGCTTATAAAGTTTGTAATATCAGCGGTAGATACAATAACAATTCGATCTGTTTTTTCTGCTGTCGATTTAATAATGTGTAATATATCATCATCAGTAGCCTTACTGCATAAATTGTATGGTAAGTCAATAATGGCAGCACCATATCTTTTATCAATGTTTTTTATATCGGAGTGGTATACATTTGCGGTATAGTTAAAGTGCGACAGGTTTTCTCGTGCATCGTTACATATCTTTAAGTTAATGTCGCAACCCTCAATATTGTTTCCTGCAAAACAGGCCTCTAACATTATGGTGCCAACACCACAACATGCATCTAATATTTTTTCCTCTTTATTTGTCTTAGCTGCAATATTTACAAGAGCTTTGGCAATGCTCATACTTATTGAGTTGCTGTATGAGTATGGTTTGTTTTTGTGTTTATACCAATCGAAATTGTTTTTTGTTAAAACGCCAAAATACCAAGTATTTTCGTGATAGCATAAGGCATAAGTTATTGTTGGGTTGTAATAATCGGGAAAGCCATTAATGCTGAATCCAATATCTTTTAATTTTTTAAGTCGCTGGGTATAATCGGTTGTGTCGCCATCAAAAACTAAATACTCAACTTTAAAGCCTTCAATGCATATACTCTCTTTTTTGATAGCTTTTATTAGCGTTGAATAATCTTCAGAAGATGAAATAATATCGAGTCTGTTTTTAAGAAAAGCACTACTCGATGGTTCTGCTTTTATATTGGAAAAAAGTACTCTGTTCTCTTCCTCCTCATTAAAAATGTATCTTGATTCGAGCTTGCATAATTCACTTTCAGTATTGTTGTAACCAAAGCAATATAAATATTTGTTTATCTGCATATCTTTTTTTTTGCCACTACATAGGTCTATTAATTGGCTTTTGATAATGAATGGTAATTATACAACAAACTCTATATTAAATTGCACTAGTATTAGTTTTTATTTACAAACTATTTATTACAGCAATTGCTATAATAAATTTCTGAATTACTATTTGTTGGATTTTATGTTCTATTAATACTACAATTCAGTAATCATAAAAATCATAATTCAGACAACTGATACGAAACCTTCTCTCTGTCCGTCTGTGGTCCATCTATCGGTACGAAACCATCTCGCTGTCCATCTGGAGTCCATCTATCGGTACGAAATCATCTCGCTGTCCGTCTGGAGTCCATCTATCGGTACGAAATCTTCTCGCTGCGCAGCGAGAATTTGTAGATCAGGCAGTTGTGTTTTTTTTTGGTTTTTTCTTTTACTTGTAGGATTAATTCTTCGGCCTTTGGCTACACATAAAAATATTTGGCTATGTCATCTAAAATGGTTGGTTGTGTAATTATCTGCTGATTTAGCTCTTAAAAGTATGGTTAAAGAATCTATATCCATATTAAATTCGTCCAGGCATCTGTACCACGATAAGTAATTGTCTAAATATTTTGTTGCCACTCCATTGAACCTTCTCATCCATCCTTTTAATCTACTGTGGTAG